>JAXHUK010000073.1:0-8102 GCA_034189725.1 Chloroflexota bacterium
GGGGACACCACACCTCGGCTTTCCTGTGCAACACCTGTTGCTCAGGGAATGGTTGTTCAGACCAATACGCCTTTGCTCCAGAATATACGGTTGAATCTGTTAAAGCTCATTCTCTCCAGGCATCCCAATGATTGTTTGACCTGCCATCGCCGGGAGCGTTGTTCTCCCTATGATGTCTGTTTGCGGCATGTGAGTGTAGCAGAGCGCTGTGTTGTATGTCCCAAGAATGGAATCTGTGATTTGCAGAAGGTGGTTGATTATGTTGGCATCACTGAGATGCCACCCAGTATCCCCAAGAAGCTGACTGTTCGTGAAGACAGCCCGTTCTTTGTCCGGGATAACAACCTCTGCATTCTGTGTGAGCGTTGTGTCCGTGTTTGCGCCGAGATACGAGGAATTAAAGCTATTGAATTTGCCTATCCGTGTCATAATGCCTGCCCTGCGGGAATAGACATACCCCGGTATCTGCGCCTGATTGCGCGCGGCAGGCCATCCGCTGCGTTAGCGGTGATACGGGAGAAAGTGCCCTTCCCCGGTGCCCTGGGACGGGTATGTGTTCATCCCTGCGAGCAAGCGTGCCAGCGTGGACATGAAGTGGACAACCCGCTGTGTATCCGGATGATGAAACGTTTCGCCTCGGACAATAACGATGGCTCCTGGAAGAAACTGGCCAAGAAGCTTCCACCCACGGGGAAGAGCGTAGCGGTTGTCGGGGCGGGGCCGGCAGGCTTGACTGCTGGTTATTATCTGGCCAAGCAGGGGCATAAGGTTACCGTATTCGAAGCGTTATCTGAAGCCGGTGGCATGATGCGCGTGGGAATTCCTGAATATCGTCTGCCGCGCGATGTGCTCGGCGGAGAAGTCGAAGATATTAAAAGCTTCGGTGTCGAGATTAAACTGAACTCCCGGGTCGAGTCTCTGGACTCGCTTTTCGAGCAAGGATTTGATGCGGTATTCCTGGGACTGGGAGCACATCAGGGTATGAGTTTGGGCGTGGATGGGGAAGACTCTCCGGGCGTTATCGAGTCTGCAGAGTTTCTCCGCCGCGTTAACCTCGGAGAAAAGATTAATGTAGGTGACAGGGTAGGTGTGGTTGGCGGCGGGAACGTAGCTATCGATGCTGCTCGCGTCTCCTTGCGTCTGGGTGCAAAAAAGGTATATATCCTGTATCGACGCACGCGGGCGGAGATGCCGGCCAATCCTGAGGAAGTGGACGCAGCGATAGAAGAGGGGATAGAGATCGTCTATTTGGTAGCCCCTTCGAAAGTGACCCGTGATAAAAGTACGCTGAAGCTGGAATCCATCCGTATGGAGTTAGGCGAGCCCGATGCCAGTGGCAGACGGCGTCCTGTTCCCGTAGATGGAAGCGAGTTCATCACAGAACTCGATACCCTCATCGCTGCCATTGGACAGCGCACCGAGGTTCCTGATGGCTTTAATGTGGAATTGGGGAAAGGGAGTGTGCTGAAGGTAGACGGCGCTATGAAGACGAGTCGAAAGGGTGTGTTCAGCGGTGGCGATTGTGTCAGTGGCCCCGCTACGGTGATTGAAGCTATAGCAGCAGGACGAAGGGCGGCTGAATCCATCGATCGTTACCTCGGTGGCGATGGTAGTATCACGGAGTCACTTGTTTCTGCAGATGAGGCAGTACAGTGGACAGAGGAGAATTTGCCTGATGAGAAACTGGCGGTATTCTCTCACCTTCATCCTTCGGAGCGGATTAATAACTTCGATGAGGTTGAGCTAGACGTAGATTGGGATGTCGCGGTAGCTGAAGGACTGCGTTGTCTCCAGTGCAATGTTATCGCGCCTCCGGAGGATAAGCTCCTCAAGGATGCGAATTGTAAGTTCTGTGGCGCTTGTGTCGATGCCTGTCCCGTTGGTGCACTGACGGAGCGGAGCGCTCGCTGGGGCGGGGTGCCCGACCGCACAGTAGCTACTATATGCCCCTACTGCGGTGTTGGCTGTCAGCTCAAGCTGGATGTAAAGAATGATAAGATCGTCCGCGTGACACCTGATATAAATGGTCCAGCGAATAAGGGGCAAGACTGTGTAAAAGGCAAGTTCGGCCTGGATTTCGTCAATGACCCTGATCGCCTGACCTCGCCACTTATCAAGAAGAATGGTGAGTTTGTTGAAGCAAGCTGGGATGAGGCGTTAGACCTGATAGCAACCAAACTGGCCGGGTACAAAGGCGATCAGTTCGCTGCCATATCCTCGGCCAAGTGTACCAATGAGGACAACTATGTCTTTCAAAAATTTACCAGGGCGGTGATGGGTACGAATAGTATCGATCATTGTGCCCGCCTCTGACACGCGCCCACAGTGGCCGGTCTGGCCACAAGCTTCGGCAGCGGCGCAATGACGAATTCGATAGAAGAAATCGGTAATGCGGGTTGTATCTTTGCCATTGGCACGAACACCACCGAAGACCATCCGGTAATCGCACTTCAGATAAAAAAGGCCGTGGCCAGGGGGGCCAAGCTTGTCGTCGCGGATCCTCGCGAGATCGGACTGAGTAAGTTGGCTCACATCAGTATTTGTCATCGTCCGGGTACGGATGTGGCTCTACTCATGGGTATGGCACGGGTGATAGTCGATGAGGGTCTTTTGGACAAGGCGTTTATTGAACAGCGCTGCGAGGGCTTCGATGAGTTCAAGAATTCGCTTAAAGATTTCGACCTCGATCGTGTAGCAAAGATCACCGGTGTTCCTGCTGAGACAATAAAAGAGGCAGCGCGTATGTACGCTACCAATGATCCCTCGTCCATCCTGTACGCTATGGGGATTACACAGCACTCTCATGGTACCGATAACGTACTGGCTATAGCTAACCTCGCTATGCTCACAGGGAATGTTGGCAAGCCTTCCTCTGGCGTGAATCCGCTGCGTGGACAGAACAATGTACAGGGTGCCTGTGACCTGGGTGCCCTACCCAATGTATACACTGCCTATCAAGCAGTAGCTGCTCCTGTATTGAGGGAGAAGTTTGAGGCTGCATGGGGTTATACGCTGCCTGCGGAACCGGGAATGGTGCTCACTGAGATGTTCCACGCTATGGATCAGGGTAAGGTCAAGGCTGTGTATCTGATGGGTGAAAATCCTGTGCTCAGCGACCCCGATGCTAAACACATCGAGGAATCACTGGAAAAGCTGGAGTTTCTGGTAGTTCAGGACCTCTTCTTGACCGAGACGGCGCAGTTCGCCGATGTGGTATTGCCCGGGGCAAGTTTTGCCGAGAAAGACGGCACTTTCACCAACACCGAGCGCCGTGTACAGCTTGTGCGCAAGGCTATTGACCCTGTTGGCAATGCCAAAGCTGACTGGCAGATCATATGTGATGTAGCCAGGCGAATGGGAGCTAAAGGATTCGACTTTGTCAGTCCCTCTGAGGTGATGACTGAGATTTCAGACCTCACTCCATCGTATGGCGGTATAACCTATGAGCGATTGGAGCATGGTGGACTGCAATGGCCTTGTCCCTATGAAGAACATGAGGGGACAATATATCTCCATGCAGATATATTCGTGAGGGGCTTGGGTAAATTCGCAGCATTGGAGTACAAGCCACCTCGTGAACAGGCTGACAAAGACTATCCCCTGGTGCTGACTACGGGGCGTAGCCTGTATCAGTTCCACACCGGTACTATGACACGTAAAGCTGAGGGATTGAATGAATTGAAGGGCGAGGAGGAGCTGGAGATCAATCCTCAGGATGCCGAGAGCCTTGGAATCGTCGATGGCGAGAAGGTGCAGGTTGCTTCCCGTCGAGGAAAGGTGCAGGTAAGGGTGAAGGTGACGAAGGCTTTACCAAAGGGTGTGGTGTTCATGACCTTCCATTTCGCTGAAACGCGCACGAATTTGCTTACCAGTCCTGAATTGGACCCGGTGAGCAAGATCCCTGAGCTCAAGGTATGTGCAGTCAAGGTGGAGAAGCTCGCCAAATAAGAGATTATCCCTTTTCACAAAGACTTGCCGAAAATCTTTGTGATGAACCTGCGAAACAGGCTGATAGGGGAGTCGGTGGATTTGGCAACCCTGGCCGATCTGCCCAGGGGCAACTTTCATCAAAGATTGTCGACATCTGTGCCAGAGCAGCCAGGCTCCCCCTTAAGGGAGGTCACGTATGCAAGAAGGTAGTGAAGAGGCGAAAAGATGGCTCGACCACTCGGAGCTCGATCTCAGAACAGCATTGCGGGCTATCAACTCATTTCTCTTTCCCGATGCATGTCTTTTATGTGAGCAGTCTGCAGAGGAAGCTCTAAAGGCGTACCTCATATTCAAAACAGGACAGCCTGTGTCTGAGGAGCAGTCTGCTGAGGCGCTTGCCGAAAGATGCCTGGAATACGATGAGAGATTCAACACAGCCGCAAATAATGCGAGGGCTTTGAAGAGATACTATGCCTCCACAACCGATGACTCTCCAACGCTTGCTCTTCATCCCGGGCCGTGTAGCGAAAAAGATGCCGTAGATGCGGTGAATGCTTCAAGAGAGATTGTAGAAACGGTGAAGAGGGCACTTGGACGGTCTTGAATCGTTAATGGTGCTGCTTCAGGGGGGCATTGTAACATGGCTTCGCTGGCGCAGTGTCAACGAGCACTGCTGATAGACAAGCTGCAAACAAAAGCTCGACAGTGAGAACAAGAGAGCTACGATGTCACTGGGTTAAAAAAAGCAGGTTCAAGCAGTTCAGAGGAAGTTCAGGTGCAAGCCCAAAAGATCGTGACAGGTAGTTCAACAAACCCGGATATGGTCATTGAGCGGCTGTGTTGTTTATTCGGGCACCCTCAGGATAATGGTCGTGCCCTTGTTGATTTCTGATTGAACGATAAGGGTGCCGCCAACGAGGCGCGCTCGTTCCCGCATACCTATTATGCCCAACTTGCCGGATGGTACCAGATAACTCGCTCGAGAAGGCATATAAAATCCCTGGCCGTCATCGCTGATAACTAACGTTGTGGCGTCGTCACTGAAGTCTACTTTCATCTCGATTGTTGATGCTTGGGAATGCCGTTTCGCGTTGTTCAGTGCTTCTTGAGCGATTCGGAAAATAGCCAATTCCTTTTCTTGCGGGAGGCGGCGCTGATTGCCGGTGATCTCGATACTTGTTATTATTTCTTGTTGTTCTTTAACTTCGGTAATAAGCCACTCCAGCGCAGGAACCAGCCCCAGGTCATCCAGGACAGATGGCCGGAGGTCCTGGCTAAAACGACGTACATCCTCTAAAGCTGAGTCGGTCATCTCCTGTAGTTTCCTCAGACGTTCTATGGTCGACTCAGGTAGTAGTGGTTTAGCAGAGATAAGTGAGTCAAGACCACGTGCCAGGGTCACCAATACCTGAGCGGTGTCATCATGAAGCTCTCGAGAGATACGCAGGCGTTCGTCTTCTTGGGCTTTCGTTATCTGTGTAATATAATACTCCATGTTCCGGCGTAATTGACGTTCCTCGGTCACATCGCGTGCTATGACCTGCAAGCCGACCGTTTCATTGTCTTTCATCAGAGGGCTGGCCTTAAGCTCAATAAACACTTCTCTGCCATCCTTTGTAACCAGGAGAGTGTCTTTGACATCTCCCGCTGTTCCTTCATCCAATTGCGACGCGAAGAGGCTTTTCATCATCTCCTGGTTTGCTCCGGAGAAGAGTTGACAGATGGTCATTCCCTGCATTTCCTCTTGAGAATAGGCAGTGAGTTGCTCACAGGCCTTATTTGCTGAGATGATCCGACCAGCAGCGGAACACACAAAAATAGCTTCGTTCAAGCTCTCGAATAATCCTCGATAGCGCTCTTCAGAGAGGCGTAGTTGCGTGCTGATAAATGTACTCTTGTATTGAAGGCGAGCATGCCCGATAGCAAGTCCGATCCGGTTGCCGAGAGCTGTGAGAAATTCTAATTCCTGATCAGTAGCATATAGCCGGTTACTCGTCGCTATGCCCAACGTACCCTCGATGCCTGCTCTGGTACGCAAAGGAACCACAACGATTACCTCTATATTGTCTTTTCCTGATAACCGTAAACCGAGTTCATGGGAACCTGCTGCCATTACTGCAGGTTCTCCAGATAGTGCGACCTGCCCATCAAGGTTGTTTCCCAGCTTGATCCATATGGTATCGCTGGCGAACTGGGGATGCAGTCCGCTATGGGCGCTGAGTACAAGGTCATCGGTCTCGCTGTTCCTTAGATATATCCAGCCTGCTTCAGGTGCTGTAGCCGCCAGGACTTCGTCCAGGGCACTCTGCGCGATCTCATTTACATTCATGCTTCGATACACAATAGTGGATATAGCATCTATCGAGGTCAGTTGCTGTTGCTGATGGCTAATGGTTTGGAGTGAGTCAGAGAGCTTCCGCCGAGCATTCTCCAGTCGAAATATAGCTTGCTGTCGGCGATCTATTAGCCAGCTTACCAGCAGTCCGATGAATAAGAATGCGACAACCTCCGCCAGTGCTTCTACCTGCTCGGAAGATATGAATAACGCTCGAGGTAGTAGCGCCAAACCGATTATCACAGCGGTGATCAATCCACCACGTAGATGGAAGACAAAGGCGGCGTAAGCTACAGGAATAACTGAGAGGATACGGTGGGTCGAGTAACGAGCGAGATCGATCGGGACCCTGTCTGCTATGGTCTGAATTCCCGGGATCTGATCGGCATAGTAGAGTACTGCGCCGGATATCATAATAACTGCTATGATCCAGAAGTGAGTGTTCTTGAGGATTTGTTTCATATGTGACGTATCCTTACAACTAGACTATGTCATTCAGTATAAACCACCCTCGTTTCAAAGCCTCTAAAACAGCTTCAGTTCTTGAGCCCACGTTCATTTTAAGAAAAATATTACTCAAATGAGCCTGTACGGTGCGCCTGCTCAGATGTAGTCGTTCGGCGATTTCTTGATTGGTCTTACCCTGCGCTGCTAGCATGAGCACTTCCATTTCCCGCTCGCTAAGATGCTGAGGTTGAAAAGAGTTGCCTCCCTCCTTTTTGGAATCAGCAAAGCGAGCGAATATCTTGTTTGCGATGACCGGGTGAAGTACTGCTTCCCCTGCGCAGACAGAGCGAACAGCATTAACCAGGTCAACTCCTTTGACATTTTTCAGCAGGTAGCCAGCAGCTCCTGCGTCCAGGAGTGCAAAGATATACTGGTCGTTGTCATAAGCAGTGAGAATCAGCACAGCAGTAGCAGGGTGGGAAGCCTTTATCTGTCGTGTAGCCTCAATGCCATTGATCTTAGGCATAGCAATATCCATCAGAACAACATTGGGGCGAAGTTTAGCTACTAACGTAACGGCTTCTTCTCCATCTCCCGCCTCGCCAACTACCTCAATGTCCTGTTCTGCCTCCAGAAGACTTCGTGTTCCCTCGCGGACCAAAGCATGGTCATCAGCAAGAACGACGCTTATCTTATTCATACGCCACCTCCTGGTACTGACACATCCTCTTTCCCTGCTGCTCATTATATCCCCTCTATAGCAGTGTTACAAATTGAGCAAGGTTCGGTACACAAAATGCCTAGTCAAAATAGGTCAGGTGGTCGAGTAAACTGCTTAGTTAGCGGATGAAACGCAGGCGGCACAGTAGTAAGGTGATAATGAGATGTTAGGTTGTTAGGGCATTGAGAATAGGAGGTGCTGAAATGAAGGCCAGATTGAGTGAGAAATCAAGCCAGGGTTGGAAAGAGGCAGGCTTTACCGAAGTGGCGAAACTATTGGAGGAACTTGAGAAAGATATGCCAGTCAAGTCAACTAAAAAAGTGGAACGGAAAGCAGTCTCGGGCAAAGAAGCCATCCTTGAGATACTGGAGAGAGCGGCTGATGACCGTAAATTTCTTGCACGAATGGCGGAGAATCCAACCAAAGTGCTTGAAGAGTATGACTTGACCTCGGAGGAAAAAGCGGCTTTGGCATCGGGTGATTTGCGCCGCATAGAGTCGTGGGTTGGCAAGCTGGACAAGCGATTGAGTACGTGGGTCTGGTGTCGTTTGCAGCAGGAGAAATGGTAGTTATTAGTCGATATTGGATCATGTTCGGGAATGGTCAAACTGTGAGGTTTATCGGTCTCTGTGAGATGGATAGGAGAGATTTCAGGAGGTGAGAAGTGAC
>JAXHUK010000074.1:0-17785 GCA_034189725.1 Chloroflexota bacterium
AAACCAGCCACGTAAAAGTCGCAAGTATAGTGGCACGTTGTTCGCAGGGTATCACTCTACAGTAACGCTCTTGGCCAGGTTCCGCGGCATATCTATAGAACAGTCCCGCTCCCTGGCGGTATAATACGCAAGCAACTGCAGCGCAATTGAATTAACGACAGGAGTAAATATAGGATCGACTCTAGGCACTCTGATCACAAAGTCAACATATTTCTGGATCTCATCATCACCATCCTCAGCGATAGCAATCACCGGAGATTCTCTGGCTTTTATCTCCTTAATGTTCGCCAGAAGCATATCGTATGTGCTATCTCTGGCGGCAATGGCGACAACCGGCGTCTGCGGCGTCAACAGAGCAAAGGGGCCGTGTTTCAACTCCCCGGCCGCATAACCTTCCGCATGTATATAAGCTATCTCCTTCACCTTCAGTGCACCCTCAAGCGCTATCGGGTAGTTTATCCCTCTGGCAACGAAAAAGACGTTTTCATATCCCGCGAGGTATTTCGCTCTCTCTGCGACCTCATCTTCCCTGTTGAGCATTTCACTAACTTTATTAGGCAACTGCCGTAGCTCCGCAATTAATCCCCTGCGGTTACTCAGGCCCACAGATGCCCTTGTCAGCGCAAACAAATAGAGCATTATTAACTGAGCAGTGAAACTCTTGGTTGCAGCTACACTTATCTCTGGCCCTGCTTTTATGTAAAGTGTATCGTCAGCAACACGTGTGGCACTACTCCAAATCACGTTGGTGATCACGAGTGTTCGGCAACCGAGAGCCTTTGCCCGTTTCAGCGCCCTGACGCTATCAGCAGTCTCCCCCGACTGGCTAATAGCTATAGCCAGTGTCTTGCCCACAATAACCTCGGAGTAATTAAACTCTGAGGCTATCTCCACGGTAACCGGTATCCTCACAAGCTTTTGCAGTACCTGCTTCCCCACCAGAGCAGCATGATACGAGGTGCCACAGGCCAGAAGGAGGATGTTATCAATGTCGATATCCTTCTCTACCCCCAGATGTATCTCTGGCTCCACTGCGGAGACATATCCTGCAAATGTACTGCGGATGACCTTGGGCTGCTCATGGATCTCCTTGATCATGAAGTGATCATAGCCTGCTTTTTGGGCTTCCTCTAAGCTCCAGGGAACTCTATGTTCAGCCCTCTCTACCGGTTCACCATGCCTGGAGAACTTTATAGCATTATTGGAAATAACAACGATATCTTCATCCTCAAGATATACAATCCTGTCGGTATAGTCCAACACTGCAGGGACATCTGAAGCCACCAAGGTCTCCTTATCACCGATACCCAATACCAGAGGGCTTTCATTTCGGGCTATAACCAATTCATCTCTATCTACATGAATTGCAATACAAGCATATGACCCTGTTATATCAACGAGAGCTCGCGATACTGCCTGCTCCAGGTCTCCCCGATAGTATTTCTCAATCAAATGAGGTATGACCTCGGTATCGGTATCCGAGCGAAAACTGTGCCCCTCCTCGATTAGTTGCTCTCTCAGTTGGAGATAATTTTCAATAACACCGTTATGAACAACAGCGATTTTCCCGTCACAATCCGTGTGGGGATGAGCATTTATCCCGGATGGCTTGCCATGAGTAGCCCATCTGGTATGACCAATACCGGTATGGCTGCTATGTGATTCCAGTCTTCTTTCCAACGCTTCAATTCGTACTGAATCCTTGTAAACCTCGATAGTATCACCGAACAATGCGATACCGCAAGAGTCATACCCCCGGTATTCCAATCTTTTGAGGCATTGTATCAATACAGGCTGCGCCTCTCTTTGCCCTATGTATCCGACGATGCCACACATGATTATACTACCAAGCTTCCGTCAGGAATGTTTTGCTCAAGCACCCTGAGCGCTTTTACTCGACTACGATTGCCTACTGTAATACCAGGTGCAACCACCACATTGCTCCCGATAGTGCAGTGTTCTCCCAGCATTGCACCAACGTGTACCCGATGGTACTCACCATCGACTTTGATCTCTGTTTCACTGCTCTGAGTTACAAAATGCCCCTTTATCTGGCACCCTCTATCTATTACCGAGTCTTGAATGGTAGAACTGGGGCCGATTTCCACCCTATCCGCTAATACGCTGTTATTAATCACGGTAAACGGAAGAATGCACACGTGGTTTCCCAGGCTGGAGGAGGGTAAAACACACACGCTCGGTCCGATTTCACAGTTCTCCCCGATGATAGCTGGACCCACTATATATGAGTTCGACCTTATAATCGTGCCTTTTCCTATTGAGACAGGCCCCTTGATAGTAACACCACTTTCGATAGTGCCTGCGGTAGCAGTTGCTATCTTATCCAATGCTATATCATTCAATTTCAGCATATCCCAGGGATAAACCACGTCAAGCCAGATACCGCTTGCCTCACACATCTTTACTTTATGGCCAAGGTCAATCATAGCACGAATAACAGAAGTCATATCCGTTTCTTGTTTGATCAGATCGAATATCTCATCGCTGAACGCATATATTCCTGTATTGGCCAGATGGCTGAGGGCTTCTTGTGGTTTTTCCTCGACGTTAGTTACCATTCCATCTCGCACTTCGACCACGCCATACTTGGACACGTCTTCCTGTTCCTTCACCAGGATGGTATTTGCCTCTGCATGGACAAGACCTGAGATAGTATCACGATCGATAATATTGTCTCCCGATAGGATCAGGAATTTGCCGTTAACTTTTCCTTTCGCCTGCTTCAGGGCATGAGCGGTGCCAAGTTGCTGTTTTTGCTCTACGTAATCGATACCCACATTGAATTGCTCCCCGGCACCGAAATAGTTGATCACCTGCTCTTTCTTGTAGCCTACTACCATGAGTATCTTGCGAATCCCGTTTGCAGCAACAGCCTCAACCACATAGCGCAACATCGGCTTATTAGCAATGGGAATCATAACCTTTGGCCTGGTGGCAGTAAACGGCCTCAACCTCTGCCCTTCGCCAGCGGCAAGAATAATGGCCTGTTCTATTCTTTCCACTCTTTCTCCTATCGTCATCTCAATAACCATAAGGTCGTCTTCTTTACGGAACGCCTTTTTGCCTCGAGATGTTTTACTATATGAAGGACAACAATCTCAAAATATCCTTGAATTGGGTAGTACTACTCCACTCGCTAAAGCTCCCGGGCCAATACAGGTGTGGGGCCCAATCAAACTACCCACGTCGATATTGGAGTTAATCCCTGTTTGAACATCATCACCGACGATTGCGCCCAGCTTGCGCCTTCCGGTGCCGATTCCATCGACAGTGATATCCTTTTTATCAAATCTGAGGTTCGCGATCTTTGTACCCGCCCCAAAATTGCAACCCTCGCCGATAACACTATCACCAATATAGTTATGATGAGGGATCTTTGTGTTATCCATTATGATAGAGTTCTTTATTTCCACCGCACTGCCCACATGGCAGGAGTTCCCGATAGCAGTACTGGGGCGAATATAGCAATTCGGCCCTATCTCGCAGTTTTCCCCGATCACCACCGGCCCGCTGATGTATGAATTCGCCCGCACTACAGTTCCTTCACCTATAGATACAGCGCCTTGAATAATGACATTCTCCTCTACGTGACCCAGACATTGCGGCTGAATTCCTGACATCAATGCTTCGTTTGCCATCAGTAAATTCCAGGGATAGCTTACATCGAGCCAGCGGTCAATTTCCACCCAGGATATAACATAACCCTCATCTAACACTATTTGCAGAGAGTCTGTAAGCTCAAATTCTCTTCGTATCGATTCTTTGGTCCTCGCTATTGCTGAAAATACTTCCTGTGTGATCAGATATACGCCGGCATTAACCAACTTTGACGGTGGATTTGCCACTTTTTCGTGGATTTTCACTATTCTGTCTCGGTCTATCTCGATGACTCCCAATCCACTGGTGTCCTCCATCTCGATTAAGCTTAACGTAATGCCATCCTTCTCCAGTATCCTTGCAATATCATCCGCTCTGATTAGCACATCGCCATTTGCCAGAAGAAACATGCCGTCAACGAATCCCTCAACGAGTTTTAGTGCATGTGCTGTGCCACGTTGTTTACGCTGTGTAACGTAATCGATCTCAACACCCCACTTTTTACCATCTCTGAAATACTGCCTGATAGTTTCACCGTGATATCCTACGATGAAGGTAAAACTCGTAATCCCAGCTTTTTTCATCTCTATAAGCAAATGCTCCATAATCGGTCTGTTTGCAATCGGGAGCATTACCTTGGGTCGGGTATAGGTCAAGGGATGCATTCTATTTCCTTCGCCTGCTGCCAGAATAACGGCTTTCATATTGTCGCCCTTTCCCTTACATTCAGGCAATCGGTAATCACCTCGACGCCGAGGTTGTATATCTCACCAGCTCTCTGCTCACTGATTGCCTCAGCGGTTATCCTGATCTTTGGCTCAGTGCCCGACGGCCGTATCAAGAGCCAGCCATCGTCGAATTCCAACCTGAGACCATCAATCGTTTCCAGGTTGCATCCTGCGTCTACCCGGCTCATCAGGCTTTTTTTCACATCCTGCATTATGGAGTTGTCTCCAGCTATACCACCTCGTAAAAGTGGATATGAGGGCATCTGATCTATGAGCTCAGATATTCTCCGCTCACCAGCAAGTTTAACAATCATAGCAGCCGCATAGATAGCATCAGGGCATAGCGAAATCCAGGGAAATATGAAGCATCCCGATGACTCCCCGCCAAAGCTTTCAATCATATCTTCCCCGGTATAGCCCCTCAGCTCATCGGAGACAAATGCATCTCCCACCCTTGTCCTGACAACATCAATACCAAGCTCCTCGATCAGCATCGAGGCATCTACCGTGGTCACTACCTTCTTGGCTTTAACCTGACGAGCGAAAAGTGCCAGTAATTTGTCCTGTGGTACGAAGTTCCCTTCATCATCTATGACTGCTATTCGATCCCCATCGCCATCGTGAGCGATTCCAAGATCGGCTCCTTCAGCCTTGACCATACTCTGTAGAGCGCTCAAGTTTTCCGGGGATGGCTCACTCGCTCTGGGAAAGTAACCACTGGGCTGGCAGTTCAAGGGAATCACAACACAGCCGAGCCTTGATAATAACACGGGGGTGACCACGGACGCAGCTCCACAACCACAATCCAGCACCACCTTAATCTTCAGTTGACCTGTGAAGTCCGCAAGAATGCGCTCAATATGCTCCTCTCCAGATCCAGAATACTCAGAACTTTCCTTGATCTCGTGCCACTGTACAACCTCTGCTGATTTGGAGGATACTATCTTTTCCAGCTGCTCTCTCTGTGCTGCATCGAATGCGGAGCCATCGGCATTTATTAGTTTTATGCCGTTGTACTGCGGCGGGTTATGTGAGGCAGTTATCATTGCCCCGACTTCGAAATTCCTGGCGGCATATGCAAGTGTTGGTGTAGGAATCATGCCTGCTGAAGAGACCGTAGCACCTGAAGAAAGCAGCCCCGAGAGAAACGCATAGCGTACGGCACTACTTGACGTTCTCGTGTCGCAGCCTGTTACCACAGAGCCATAGGAAGTGCCCACCGCCAGGCCAACATCAAATACGAGATGAAGAAACTCCCTGTCTACGACTCTTCTTATCCCCGATGAACCAAAAAGTTTCATTTCTCAAGAAATACCCTGGAGATGCCGATTCACGCTGTGTATTTTCATTAGGATGAATGCGAGGTAACTAACAAGGGACTCAGTGCTCTTTACACATACCGGGTACCGTGAATACCTGGCGGAGGGAGTGGGATTCGAACCCACGGTCCCGTATAACGGGACAACGGTTTTCAAGACCGCCTCCTTAAACCGCTCGGACACCCCTCCTAACCTCAGATTCTACCATCATTATGCACGAAAGCACAAGATAGTTAAATGCCCCAAAAATACTATATGCGTTGTTCGGGGTATACCTGATGTATGCACATGCTCTTTGACATGCTATTCCTGACTGCATCAGAGAGAACCAGAGGGGGCAAGTGTGGAATCAATTCGCCTGAAAAAGCAGCTGTGGGGGTAGGATAAACACATAGCCGAGATTCACGTTGTAAATCTCGGCGTTTACTGTAGCAATCTGCGTATTGCTTTCTTATTCGACTGGTGACGACTTTCCTGAGGGGACCTTTTCGCGCTGGTTATCCCCATTTCGATTAGCCTGAATGGAAATCCAGCCATTGCGTACTGCCAGAAAAACAGCGTGGGCTCTGTCATTGGCATTGAGTTTTCTCAGTATTGCGCTTACATGGTTTTTAATCGTTTGCTCACTGATACCCAGTATATTGGCAATTCGCTTGTTGGAATTACCCTCCGCGATATACGTCAGGATGTGTACTTCTTTGGTAGTAAGTGGTGCGGTGATATCTTCCATGTTCTTACCCAAAGATGCCATATCCTGAAATTGCCGCAGCACGCGCCACGCAACTTGCGGCCTGTTATTCACACTGCTATTAATGGGATATTCACCGGCAAAAGCTCGTTTTATCGTATCCACAAGCTCCGTACGACTGCAATGCTTGCTCCTCAAGTAGGCCACGGCACCCATTTTAATGACTTCGAACAGTTCATCATCGTCATCCTCATGATTAGCGCTCAGTACCACAACCTTACTTCCCGGGAAAAGCCGTACGATCTTCTTTCCTAACTCAAGACCACTGAGAAGAGGATAGCCGATATCAAGTATTACAATGTCAGGGGAACTGCCGGCTATTTGCGCCATTGCGCTGCTACCGTCGTCTCCGGGGTCACATTCAACTATCTCCATCACATCACTGCCATCTTCCCCAGTCAGAGCCTGCCGTATGCCAGATCGTAAGAATGGTTGGCTATCAACGATCATCACATTTATCTTATACATAACTCACCTGATTATCCTTATTTTTCTATTGAACTAAACTTCGTTTCCCCCTTTGTTAAAATGTTATTGTGCTCCTCCAGAAGCAGAACCGCTATATCCTCTGCTCTAAAACGCCGATCACCGCGTGGACCGATGCGATACGCTTTTATTATGCCTTGATCGCTCCAGCGTCTCAGCGTGTTGCTATGAACATGGAGAAGCTGGCTGACCTCTTTTACCGTAAGCATATTGCTCATTCGTTCTTTTTCATTTGCCATATCGCTCTCCAGTAAAGTTCAACTGTTACTATGATGTAACTATACTCTATACCCTCCTATCGAACAATCACCAAAACAGCCTAATTCAAATAGTAGATAGTAATATGACTAAAGAACTAGTTGGCATTTGATGTACTCATCAAAATCACACATTAATGACCATGCGTTGAATTCCCAAGCCACTTTGGAAACAACGGCAGTGGCAATCCGTAGTTGAAAAGGAGATTGCGGCAAACGGCTCGTTTCCAACCAGAGCACGCTCGATACACTAGCTGAGGACATGGTCTCTACCGTCGCTTACAGTGAGGTGTTATGACCAACACCGTCAGGAGATACGAGAGGGGCATTTCAACGATCAATCTTTGACGTTTCCGTTTCCCTGGCAATCATGGGGATTACAATGCCGCTAGTTCCGCATGCCCTATGCTGATGCTTCAGGTGAGCACATAGGATCTTTAGAAATAATGAAAACGCTCATTGGCGGTTGCCCACCATCGAATTATGAAAATAGAAGTGATGAGCACCATTCGTTGTGAGCTCGTCGAACCATGAACGGCCCTTCGGCAGGTCTGACCTGAGTGTATCGAAGGACCGGGGACGAACGGAATTAAGGTCTATTTTCGGAATAACTATATCGATTCCTGGTCGAATGAACACCTACATGTAACCCCAGCATCCGTGGCGATCCCGGAGTCAGACATACACCTCGCTGTGAAAACACTGACGTTGCACCGTCATCGTTCCGACAGGCAGTTTGATTACCAATTATCCCCGATGCACTCCACGCATCAGCCTCGCGATGGAAGCATGACAGTAGCAGTACCAGGAGTGGTTACTTCACCCTTGCCATTCTCTACACCGATATCCGCATCAACGTAATACTCGCCGTTTTCGGTGTATTTTCGAGTAACCTTTCCCTTACACAGCCACGTCTCACCATCGTGTGGTTGGTCCATCGTCTTCATCAAACGAGGAAAGTCCATTCCTCGATATTGACAGGAGAATTTTTTCAAAGTGCCTTGCTCCCCCATCCAACTGGTCACTAACTGGATCAACCAGCCCTGCTTGAGTGCTCCGTGCACAATGGGACCACCAGTCCCCTGAGCCTTACCAAACGCATCCTCAAAATGGTGCGGATTAAAATCACCGCTTGCCCCTGCCCATCTAACCAGCATTACCGAGTGGGCTATCTTAGGCAAGTCGGGCAATTCAGTACCAACCTCAACATCTTCCCAATATAATTGCTTTGCCATTTCTTTCCTCCACAAGGTTAGGGTTACTTACGGCCAATCAGGGTTTGCACTGCCTTAGCCACAAGGTCACCGTTCTGATTGAGATACTCTGTCTCGAAGGTACAAATCATCATTAAGGCTTTACCTTCCTTCTCAACAACGTCTTTAACCTTTGGACTGGCTATCAGGATATCCCCTGCGCGCACGGGCAAAAAGAACTCGTACTCTATACCTCCATCCAGGAGCCGGTAAAAGCCAGAGTTAATCAGAGCCATTATCAAACCCATCATCGCTTCCGAACCGACTGGTTTGGAAGGCCATCCAAAGAAACCTGGTGGAGCAATCATGCTTCTATATCTAGTCTTGCTTGCATACTCCTCATCGTGGTAAAGCGGATTGCTATCTCCTACTGCATCGGCAAATCTTCGTATCGCCCCTTTCTCGACCTCTCTAACATGTGGCGGATATACCTTACCTATAAACTGCTTCAGCTCTTCTGGAACCATCCGGCACCTCCATAATTAAGATCGTTTCCAAATGACACCTGGAAATAACCAGAAACGCTCGATAGAACCAGACGCTCTATCACAGAACTATGTAAAGCTCCACTTAGGAGACTTGTGGCCGTGGCAAAAGTTTTGCCTGCTCTAAGATCTCTGGGACAGCTTCCTCCCATTCTATAGCCATGAGATGAATTCCAGCCACCCCTTTAATCTCACGCACCTCGTTAATGATATCCACACATTGTTTTATTCCCTCTTTGGGAACTTCTTCCTTGGTAACTCCCTTCAACCGCTCAATAACGGTTTCAGGCACATCCATTCCAGGAACTTTCTTCTGCATGTAACGTGCCGCACCTATCGATTTTATTGGTGCAACTCCCGCAAGAATCTTCACCTTCTCATGCAGCCCTCTCTCTCGGACTGCTTCCATCCATTTTGCGAACTTATCCACATTATAAATGATCTGTGTCTGGACGAAATCAGCACC
The DNA here is from genome assembly GCA_034189725.1 of Chloroflexota bacterium. Classification (GTDB taxonomy): domain Bacteria; phylum Chloroflexota; class Dehalococcoidia; order SZUA-161; family SZUA-161; genus JAXHUK01. The sequence goes on from JAXHUK010000074.1 coordinate 9,361, forward strand.
AGCAGCTACTTTGTTAGCCAATCGAAATACCCTGAACTCAAATGGATCGGCGAACGGATTGGCGGCAGCCCCTATATAGAGCTTTGGTTCAACCTTCATATCTTCGCCGCATTGGAACTTCTTCTCATCCCTCATATCCTTTACCATCTTCACGAGTTGGATAGAATCAAGGTCATATACCCCTCTCGCCATGGGATGGTTCCCGAACACCTGGTGGTCACCAGTAAGACACAACATATTGTTGATGCCCAGAGCAGCAGCGCCCAATATGTCCATCTGGAGAGCAATACGATTCCGATCACGGCATGTCATCTGCACGGTCGGCTCTAATCCCTCCTCTTTTCCCAGAATGCAAGCTGCCCAACTCGCCATGCGAACTACCGCGGTCTGCCCATCGGTGATATTGACGGCATCTACATTTCCCTTTAAGTGCTTTGCTTTACTCCTGATTACTTCAGGATCAGCGCTTGCCGGGGGGCCAAGCTCACCGGTTACTGCGAATTGGCCACTTTCCAGTACTTTTTCCAGCTTGCTATTTGACTTCATTACCTTTCCTCTCTAGCATATGCTTACTCAGTCAGCCATAAGGTTGACACTGTTATCTCCACACGATAGTAACTTAATCCTTATTCGACATACCTGTCCCAGCTATTCCTCCCCTATTACTGTGAGCAACACGGCAAAAAAACAGAGTTTCCTACATATAGCAATCCATCATTAGTATAGGAAAATTGTTCGCTCTTGTCCAGTTCGCAGGATAATTGTTAATCCGCGTAGTAATTCCGAGAAGAAGAAAATCGACCATAGCGTATATTTGTAGAATGTCATATCTACAGGTTGTCTGGGGAAAAAAGTATTGACACCGCGTTATCACATGCGTATACTTGCTTCATTATCGAGTGTTGTATGGGCAACCATGGTTATATACACTTGCTACCGGTATCCAGATGCACGCGTGGATTAAATGCCAAAAAGATTAACCATAAAAATGAAGAAAGGGGTACTGTTCAATGTCCCTGGAGGAGAATAAGGCGATCGTTCGCAGGTTTATTGATGCCTATAATCAGCGAAATATGGACATATTCGACGAGCTAGTAGCACCAGATTATATCGACCACACCCATCAGCTACAAGGTCGGGAAGACTTCAAACAGTTATTCACCACAGCTTTCAACGGCTTCCCCGATTGGCATGAAACTATTGAGGACATCATCGCTGAAGGAGACAAGGTGTGGGTTCGTGTTGAAGCTACGGGCACTCATAGCGGCAAATGGAACCTTTTTGGAGTTCCCTTACTCCCTACTGGCAATAAGGTAACAATGATGATGGTTTTCATCTGGCGCATAGTCAATGGCAAACTTGTGGAGGGTGGGGAAGTCGATGACTCACTGGATTTCAACAAACAAATAGGTATCATCGAATATACAGAAAAGGGAAAGGAAATCTTTCCGGAAGATGCAAAGTAACTCACCACGAATCCAGCGTTACCGGGGCCTTACGCGTCCTGGACTCCTGCTCCCGCAGGAGTGGCAGTAGTATGTCATTATTCCGAAAATAGACCTCAATTCCGTTCGTCCTGAGCCTGTCGAAGGGTTATTTGTGGAGCTACCCCATAGGGATTCGGTGCCCGAATCCCTACACGAATGGTGCTTGGCTATTGCTATATTTTCAATTTTGTTCTGAGTCATTATACTAGAACGTGACAATGAATCGTCGTAATAGTGTTAATAAGTCACGGGAAAACAGTCAAGTACGCCCCTTTTCAGAACAGGGTCGTGAAGAGAAATCGGCTGGTGAATCCGACCGTTTCTTCCGCTCCGTTTTTGACAATGCTAACGATGCCATTTTCCTGATGGACCAGGATATATTCATCGATTGTAATCGTAAGACCGAGGAAATGTTCGGCTGCCGCTGTGAAGACATCCTGCAACGAACACCCTATGAATTCTCACCAGAGCAACAACCGGACGGCGCCGATTCCAGAAAGAAAGCTTTAGCCTACATCGGCGCAGCGCTGGACGGCGTACCACAGGTCTTCGAATGGCAACACAGGCGACTGGACGGCTCATTGTTCGATGCCGAAGTAAGCCTTAATAGAATTGAGATTGGCAGTAGAACAGTAATCCAGGCTATCGTGAGAGATATTACGTGGCGGAAAAAGGCAGAGGAAGAGCTCAAAAAGGCCTATGATGAGCTCGAACTACGTGTCGAACAGAGAACCTCAGAACTGAAAAGGACCAATGAATTCCTTGAGTCGGAGGTGAAGCAGCGCAAGCAAGCTCAGGAAGCGCTCCTCAGGAGCGAGGCCAAATACCGGGAACTCGTCGAAAACGCTAACAGCATCGTCCTGGAAATGAACAGCGAAGGCAAAGTGACCTTCATGAACCGGTATGGCCAGGAATTCTTCGGTTACGACGAGTCCGAGATTCTTGGCAGAAGCGTGGTGGGGACAATAGTGCCGGAGAAGGATTCCTCTGGAAACGACCTGCGCCTGTTTATCAAGGATGTGTTACTGCACCCCCACAAGTATGGTAGCAGCGAAAACGAGAACATGCGAAAGAACGGTGAGCGGGTGTGGATAGCCTGGACTAATAAGGCGATACGCGATCCTGAAAGGGAACAACCCGAGGTACTCTGCATCGGTATTGATCGAACAGAACAGAAGCAGGCACAGGAACGGCTTGCCGAGGAGATGCAGGAGAAAGTCGCCGCCAGTGAACGTAATCGGCTGGCGAGAGACCTGCACGATGCTGTGAGCCAGACCCTTTTCTCTGCCAGCCTGATAGCTGAAGTACTACCCCGATTGTGGGAGAAAGACCAAGACGAAGGAAAAAGACGCTTGGAAGAAGTACGTCAACTGTCCCGCAGCGCTCTTGCCGAGATGCGTACGCTCCTTTTCGAGTTGCGCCCGGCGGCCCTGGCTGAAGCAGAACTGAGCGACCTGCTGCAGCAGCTTGCTGACACGGTAACCGGACGAGCGCGATTACCGGTAACGCTCAAGATATCTGGTAAAATGGCATTGCCAACTGAAGTGAAGGTTGCCCTTTATCGGATAGCTCAGGAGGCATTGAACAACATCACAAAGCATTCGGGAGCACAGCAAGTGAACGTAGAACTGGAATACAGACAGGACCGGGTAGTACTGAAGGTAAGTGATAACGGGAAAGGTTTTGATGAAACTACCCAAGCTCCCGAAAGCCTCGGGATAGGTATTATGAAAGAACGAGCGAACGCCGCAGGAGCTGACCTTAAAATAGAGAGCACAACAGGACGTGGCACTACCGTATCCGTCCAATGGAAAAGAAAATCCGTGGAGGAGGCATGATGGCGACTCCCGATCCTATTCGAGTCATGATAGTTGACGACCACACAGTGGTGCGGAGCGGATTGGCAGCCGTGATGCTGGCATTTGACGACCTTGAAATGGTCGGTGAGGCTGCCAGTGGTGAGGAGGCGCTGAGCAAATGCGAGCAGCTTAACCCCGACGTTGTGCTCATGGACCTGGTTATGCCCGGAATGGACGGAGCAACTGCCACGAATGCTATCCTGAAAAAGTGCCCCAAGGTTCGCGTTATCGCTTTGACGAGTTTCAAAGAGAGGGATTTGGTGGAGGGAGCGTTAAAAGCTGGCGCCATGAGCTACCTGCTCAAGAATGTCTCTGCCGAGGAACTGGCCAAGGCCATCAGGGAAGCCATAGCCGGGCACCCGAGCCTTTCACCAGAGGCAGCGGAGGCTCTCATTCAGAGTGTGAGAGAACCTGAGTCGCCGTCGTACGATCTCACCGAGCGCGAGGTCGAAATATTGACCTTGATGGTGCAGGGGCTACCCAACAATGGAATAGCAGAGCGCCTTTTTGTCAGCCGTTCCACGGTAAAGTTCCACGTCAGCAATATCCTCTCCAAGCTGGGTGTTACCAGCCGGACCGAAGCAGTTGCCCTAGCTGTTAAAAACCACCTGGTCACCTGACCAGTAAGAACTTTGGTCACTTTTCCAGCACAGAATCCCCCTGATGATGGGCGCATCCGGGGGTTTTTCTTTTTATACTGGCAACGATGGCAGTGAACTAACAAAGTGAGCAAGGATGTAATGAAGATTCTACTAGCTGATGACCAACCCAATGTGCGCTCAGCACTGCGGCTGCTGCTGGAACAGGAAGCAGGACTGTCGATCACGGCTGAGGCCAGTAACTGCAGAGAACTGCTTGCGGCCATGGAAGAGAACTGCCCAGACCTCCTCTTGCTCGATTGGGAGTTACCAGGTGATACAGATGTGGAACTGATTCCCACACTCCGAGCAAAATGTCCTGAACTCGTTATTATCGCTCTGAGCAGTCGTCCTGAGGCACGTCGAGCAGCTTTGAATGCTGGTGCTGAAAATTTTGTCAGCAAGGGAAGTACACCACCAGAGGTCATTGCAGCGGTGAAAAAGTATCAGCAGCCGAATAAAGACTAACAGGAGGACACATCATGGTATGGGTAAATATTTTTGTCGTCTTTATCCTCTTAATCAGCTTGCTAGCTGGTTTGAAAGAGGGGGCAGTAAAGCACTTCTTTAACTTGATGATAGCGGTCATAGCTGTTTTTGTTGCCGGCCTGGTCTACCATTTAATTGCCTGGCTGCTTTCCTTCCTCCCTGGTGAGAACTGGGAAAACTTCCTCGGCTTCTTCATCAGCTACGCCATCATCATCGCCATACTGCACCTCATATTCCTTGTTCCTCGAAAACTCACTCAGAAAAAATGGAAGCGAGGGCTGCCATACCGGTTGCTCGGCGGCGCCCTCAATGTAGTCGGTACCAGCATCGGTCTGGTGGTATTTGCCCTGGTATTGTCCGCCTTTCCTATTTTCGACTGGCTGGCACGATGGGTGGCTGGCTCCAGTGTCATGTCCTTTATCGTGCAGATTTTTGGCTTTGTTCAGGTGCTGCTCCCGGAAGAACTCCAGGCCGCAGCTTCTCTGATTTCGACAATAGTCTAGAAACAAGATGGTTTTCATCCGCTGTGGTGCCGATGGTAAATCAGCACAGATGACGCTGGTAGTTTTTGAATAGCATTCGCAAGCACGGGTTTCCCAAGGGTTTGTTCGATTTCCCAGGGTAGTAAATAGCAAAGCAAGAATGATGGCGGAGGTTTGAAAATGAAAGGAATAGTTATTTTTGACACTTCCTACGGGAACACCAGGACAATCGCAGAAACAATTTCAGAGACATTGCAAGAGTCTGGACTAGAAGTCGATACCGCTTACGTGAAGGATATAAAGAAGATGAGTGCCAGGGACTGCGATTTCCTGGTTCTCGGTTCTCCGACCAGATTTGGTACGATGAGCTTCACGGTCAAAGGTTTGCTAGGCAAGGTGAAGAGTAAAGAATGGATGAACAAGCCGTTTGTAGCCTTCGACACTGAAAACCCTGAGAACATTGAGAGGAATGAGGGCAGCGCCGCCGAAAAGATTGCTGAAACGCTCGGAAAGAAGCAGATGATCCAGTTGTTGCCGGTTCTGAAAGCCGTTGTGCTGGGGATGAAGGGGCCGCTTCAGGAAGGCGAAATCGAGCGGGCAAGAGAGTACGCAAGGGAAGTTGCCTTTAAATTGAAGTAAATAATAATCGCCAAAACATAGAATCCGGGAGGGAAACCGATGGCTAAATCAATAATCATTATAGGGGCGGGGATGGGCGGGCTAGCTGCCGGCATCTATGGGCAGATGAACGGATATGAAACGCAAATCTTTGAGATGCATGCCAGACCAGGTGGACAATGCACGTCGTGGAAGCGCAAAGGCTACACTTTCGATCCTTGCATTCACCACTTTTTCGGCTGTAAACCGGGTTCAAGTGTATACCAGATGTGGCAGGAGCTTGGCGCGTTGCCTCGAGAACTGGTGAATATCGAAGATTGTACAGCCATCTCCTCGCCGGACGGGAAAATGTTCATAGATTATTATGATCTTGAGCGGCTAAAAGAAACCTTACTCAAGTTGTCTCCGGCAGACTCAAAGACGATTGAACAATATATTGGGTCTATCAAGAGATTTACTAATAGCAAAATCGATGAAGTGATAGACAACGGTTCACTCTGGAAAATGATCGCACATCTTCCTTCGATGCTTTCGATCCGAAAATGGGCTAAGCTGAATATGCGCGATTTTGCCGAACAGTTCCACGACCCGTTTCTCAGAAAAGCATTTGCCCTGCTCGTATATTCAAATTCGGATGCCCCCCTTCTCTTTCATCTTATGAGGCATAGTGGTGGAATAAACGGTGACATCCAATGGCCAGTGGGTGGAGCAGCCATACTTGCGAAATCTATTGAAGAGCGTTACCTGGCTTTAGGAGGAAACGTACATTACGGCAGCAGGGTCGAGAAAATCCTTGTTGAGAACGATAAAGCGGTAGGGATCAAGCTCGTTGATGGGAGTGAGCACAGGGCGGACATTATCATTTCGAACGCAGACGGGCGCAAGACGATTTTCGATATGCTGGATGGTAAGTACATAAACGAGACCGTGCGCGGCTACTGCGCTCCACTCTCTGATGAGACTCCTTTCGCCGTAGATGTTTTTCTCGGAATTAATCGGCCCCTATCCGGCGAGCCTTCATCGTTGGTACTCTTGCTTGACCAACCTGTGACCATAGCTAACCAACAACATGAGAGCATAGAGGCGCAGCTATATGGTTTCGATACAAGCATGGCCCCGGCAGGCAAAAGCACCATAAAAGTTGAGCTTACGGCAAGCTATGCATACTGGAAAAAACTTTACGAGGGCGATAGAGAAAACTATAAACAAGAAAAACAGAAGGTTGCCGAACAGGTAATCGATATTCTGGAAAGCCACTTCCACGGAATAAAAAACCAGGTTGAGGTTATCGACGTCTGCACTTTGATGACATGGGAGCGTTACATGGGCGGAACTCAGGGGTGGTTTAATCTGCCAAATCGGAGGTTTGATTTCAGCATGAGAGAAGAGCTTTCGGATAAGAAATTCAAAACAACGCTGCCGGGTCTATCCAATTTTTACTTCGTTGGAGTATGGGCCACCACGATGGGGTCTCTAGCCCATAATGCCAGCTCAGGAAAGACAATTATCCGGCGTATCTGCAAAGAAGAGGGCAGAAATTTTATAGCGCAGCACCAAGAAATACAGGTGATGCTTACCAGTGGTCAATATGACGGGTGACCAGCAATGGAATTTCCAAACTCGACTAACACACGATTTGAACAGATTGACCAGCTTCTTTCGCTGACTCTGGCTGTATCCCCCCTTGACACCTTCATGCGCATTTTATCCCATGGGAGGCTTACGCTTCGTAGTATAATCCGCCCCCATGTTGCCCTTAGCTGCCCCTCCCAAAGGATTTTTGGACAATATCCAATAATAAAGAGTATAATCTAGGCTATGGCATAGATACTAGGGAGGAGAGTATAACACCATGGTAAACGCAAAGTTACCTGACCGTATCAGCAGGTTATATGAACTTGCCAATAATCTATGGTGGAGCTGGCATGAAGATGCCCGCAGGTTGTTTCATATCCTGGATTATCCACTCTGGAGAATGACATTGCATAACCCGGTCGAGCAGCTACAGGATATCAGGCAGGAAACGCTACAAGCAGCCGCTCAAGACCCAACCTTCTTGGCCTTGTACGACTCCGTAATGTCGACATTTGACGCTTACATGTCATCTCCAAATATTCGTTTTACTAAAGAATGTAGCACGTTGCTGCAGGGCCCCGTCGCCTTCTTCTCAATGGAGTTTGCTATCCATAACTCTCTTCCCCTCTATGCTGGTGGCTTAGGAGTGCTAGCTGGTGATATTTGTAAGGAGGCAAGCGATATGGGGTTGCCACTGGTAGCAGTTGGATTCATGTATCCTCAAGGCTACTTTCACCAGCATATCTCTATAGAAGGCTGGCAGCAGGAAATCTATCGCCAACTTGATTTCGAGGGAGCGCCCATCAACCGGATCATTTCCTCAACAGGCAAGAACGCCGTGGCTGAAGTTCAGATAGACGATACTACTCTAGCTATCGGGGTATGGCTGGTGCAGGTGGGGAATACAAAGATTTATCTGTTGGATACAAATCTCGAAGCAAATCCTCCGCAGTATCGCGAGCTCGCGGCACGCCTCTACACTGCTAACCAAGAACAACGTTTGCAGCAGGAAATTGTACTTGGAATCGGTGGTGTGCGTGCATTGCGGGCATTGAATATAAACCCGGTGGTATGGCACGCTAATGAGGGACACACCGCTTTCATGATGCTGGAACGCATCAGGGAACTGGTAGCAACAGGGTTTTCGTTTGACACAGCTACAAAGATGGTACAGGCAACAACCGTGTTTTGTAGATGTCTGAGAACTTGTTAGTTATATCCTTCTCATAATGAATGTGTGCTTGATTTTCCAGTAGTGGAAACTCATACAAATTACC
>JAXHUK010000075.1:0-3374 GCA_034189725.1 Chloroflexota bacterium
GGCGTGCCGTGCCCCTGCCGGCACCATACTGTGTTCGTTTTCAGCAGGTAGGGCTGCCCGACGTCGGGCAGCCCTACCGCGGTCGCTGCTTTTCCGACCACAAATAATCCACCACGGACTCCAGGCCGACCTTTTTCAAGGTCTCAGGAAGAGGCTTCCCTGCCTTGTTCCACCCCATGGCCTCATAGTAGCTATCTACCAGCACATCGTACTTGGGACCGATACTTACACCTTTAGCCGGCCCATCTACCGGCGCCTCGAGCAACCTGGGAGAAACAGCGTCGTGCTCCCGCGTATGACCATGCCTGATGTTGAACGCCCGCATAATATTCATGACCCTCTCGCCTACATCGGCAGCTTCTTTCCAGGTAAAGTCCCAACCCGTGACCGCACTCACAGTGTCAGCGATAGTCTCCAACCTTGGCCCGGCCACAAACATACATATCCCCAGACAATCCACGAACTGCCCCCTGCGGGACAATATAGCCTGGTCTTTGGGTATCTGTTCCGAGAAAGCCATCGCAGCATCAAGAAGTCCCAGCCCGGTATCTGGCAAAATGTCTCCCACATCTCCCATACCGTAGCCGAATGAGCCCATATCGGAGACCGATTGACCGAGCATTATACCCCAGAGCCCTCTGGGATCATGAACGTGAGGGGCATTACCTTTGTGGGTGTAAACTGCAAACTTGGGAGCATCACCGCCGATCTTCTCGGCAGCCCTCATAACCCCCTCAGCAAGCACATCACCGAATCCCTCGCGTTTGGCGATCTTGTGCAACAGGGCTTCCACAGCCTCTACGTTCCCCCAGGTGAGGTCAAGGCCATCGGTATCTTTCCTGGTGATGACCTCCTTCTCGTAGCACTCCATAACAAGGCCCAACACAAACGCCTGCTCCTTGACATCCATCCCCAAACGATCGTTGACATTGGTCAGCCACATAGCAGCGTCAGGATTGCTCGCGCCAATCTGGCTACTGAACGTCGCCAGGTCCTCGTACTCCGGTTCTTCCACAATCTTTCCTTTGTGAGGGCCTGAGGTCAGCTCGATGTCATGGCAATGCGCCAACCTGCATGCATAGCAGGGACGGGGCTTCATCTTGTAATTAGCCCTGATATAATCTCCGTTGAACTTGGGATGTTCCTCGAAGACGTCAGTGGTGAGATTCTTCACCGGCAGCCAGCCTGTCTCCTCGGCGGCGGAGAAAAAGGCAGCAGTACCCATAGCACCTACGGCCATGCCCATAGGAGTGAGTGCATTCTGGTCCCACCAGTCGTTAACAAGGGCAGTGAACTTGCGCTTATTTTTTACCGGGACAGGAAGCTTGCCACAAACTGCCACTGCTTTAAGCTTCTTGGACCCCATCACTGCTCCAGGCCCGTTCGAGGAGGCGATGTGCCCCTTATCGGCACAAACAGCAGCATATTTCACCAGGTTCTCGCCCGCTTGCCCAATGCAGCAGACACTAAGCTGGCGCTCTCCAGTCTCCTTCCGCAGCATATCCTCCGTCTCCCAGGCATCTTTGCCGACAAGGCTACTCGCATCGCGAAGCTCAGCAACACCATTGTTGATATAGAGATAGAGCCATCTCTTGGCCGCCCCCTGAGCAACAATAGCATCATACCCGGCGAATTTCATCCGAGCACCGAAGAATCCATTGGATTGGGCACAAGCGAGGAAATTGGTCAGCGGCCCCTTCGTCGCGCATGTCCAGGTACCAGATCCCGGTGACTTGGTGCCACCGAGCAATCCCGCTACCCAGACCAGGCGATTCTCAGGATCAGACCACTCCACACCTGCAGGAACTTCATCGTAGAGGATCTTGACCCCCAAGCCCGATCCACCTATCCACTTCCTCATTGTAGGCTCATCGATTACCTCATCAATAAGCTTCTCGTTAGTGAGGTCTACTCTCAGCAACTTACCTGTGTAACCACCTGGATCAGCCATTCAAGATATCCCCCTTTCTTTTTTTCTATCCTCAACCCCCCTATGAGAATAGATGGATAGCAGCCAAACTAGCACAAGACGGGAGATATGTCAAACATATACTACGTTCAATCATTAATGATATATCGTGAGAGTGCTTGCCTTCGTTTTCCCTGGTGGATATACTGTAGATGAGGGTAATTATGGCTAATGACGTTGCTCATGCAAAAGCTCTTGAGGAGATGAAAGAGGTTAGTCCCTACGTTGTTTCCGCGAAAAGCGGTGCCGATTTCGATGGCAGCAGATTCAGACTACCACTCTTCAATCGTGTATTCCTGGTGTATCATCCCGATATCAGAATAGTCGAGGAAGACAATCCGGCTCCGGTACCCCAGTTTCTGGAGATAATCCTGCTGCACTACCTGCTGCAAGCCAATGGGGTCGCAGTCGCCGATGACTGGGTCGCCTATCGCCAGCTTCCTGGTTCCGGACTTTTCGAGCGCAGATTCATTCAGATGGCGATGAATCCCATGCTTGGTGAGTTCGGCAACGATGTTGAAGCATTCAAAAAGGCTGGTGCAATTGCAGGAGGTATCCCCATGACCCGTACCGGGGATGCTGCATTCAAGTTTATGGCGCTTCCTAAAATCCCTATGGCCTGTATACTCTACCTGGGTGAGGATGAACTGCCACCCTCTGTCAACATACTGTTCGATGCCGCTGCTCCGAACTATCTGCCCACCGAGGACCTTTCCCTGCTGGGCGTTATACTCTTCGGGGCAATGAGGAAAGCTAAATCTGCATAGCCATTCAGCCTTGTGAGTGCAGAGACCTCAGAATAGTTGACCAGAGGACATGTGCTGTTTATAACAGTGCAAGAATTGCGTCGGAAGCTCAATCCCGTGAATTCTGTAGCAAGCATCTACAGGTGTCATCGCCATGAAAGTGCGCTTTTTCCCGTTCGCCCTGAGCCTGTCGAAGGGTCATTTGTGGTTCGACAAGCCTTTCCTGAGCGAAGCCGAAGGGCTCACCCCGAGGAGAGATCAGTCCAGAGTGAGAGGCAGCGTTTTCATCCTCTGTGGCCAGAAGGAAACGCGAGATCAGGGGTAGTCTGGAGCATCCGCGCTCCAGCGTTATCTGAGCCTTACGCGCCCTGGACTCCTGCTTCCGCAGGAGTGGCAGCACCATGTCTTTGCGAGCGCAGCGAAGCAATCTCACTCCATCACCCCATGGATTGCTTCGTCGCTCCGCTCCTCGCAAAGACAGTGATGAATCCCCGTTTTCATCCCCTGTGGTCAGAAGGAAACGCGAGATCAGGGGTAGTCTGGAGCATCCGCGCTCCAGCGTTATCGGAGCCTTACGCGCCCTGGACTCCTGCTTCCGCAGGAGTGGCAGTACCATGTCTTTGTCATAAAAGCAGCATCGACACCCGTTCGTCCTGAGC
>JAXHUK010000076.1:0-21667 GCA_034189725.1 Chloroflexota bacterium
CTTGATAGCGTGAGGCGGCATACCAGCAATATGGGACCGGAGAACATTCTCGGCAGGTACATCGACAGCCCGCCTGACTTGGAAAAATGGAATGCTTCTTGGCCAGGTGGTGACGCAACACATATTGGAAGTTACCTTTACCAGTCTATGGGGAACCGCCCCATGCCAAGCTGGTCACAGTTCCGTATGCCTGTGGATAAGCTGTATCTCTGTGGACCATCAGCTTATCCTGGCCTGGGTTGTACTGCGGGAGCCCGAGCTGCTGTTCCTGTGATCATGGAAGACCTCGGCATGGATTTTGACAAAATAATCGGTTGATAAATACTGAGAGAAAAGGGAGGGACTTGGATTTTCATAATTCAGGCCCTCCCTTCAGTGAGTATCTGTCTGTGAAAGTTTTTCATGCAGGCAGCAGGAGCGGGTTATCATGAAGATGTTTGATATGCACGGAGCGGTCTTAATGGACGTTGCTTCCCTTGAGCGAAAAGGGGACGACCTGGTAATGAAGGGTAAGATGATGGGTGCCATGCCAGCGACTATTTATATAAAGCCTGAGGAAATATGGGGAGCTAAGAGCCTGCTATCGTGGTCGGTAATATGGTACTTACCTATCATAGTTGTTAAAGGCTGGCTGCGGTCGCGGAAGCAACCGTAGCCGTAAACAGGTGTTTACAATCCGCAGATATATACTACTATTACGGGTTATCTCTACCATGCTACGGTTATGATTTTAGTTACTTTACTTTTTAGAAGTAAAAGAAGGATGGTATCCCACTATCCTACAGAAACCAATGCCACTGCCGGATACCACTCACATAGTATGTTATGGGATTCACGCAGAAGCTGAGAATGTGTGATGTGCGTAGGTCTTAGGCGGATTCAGATACACGAATTTAAATCCTTCCAGATACTGGACAAACTGCGGTTTGAGATCGAGGTTCGCATAGTGATTGCCACCAAACACCAGTTTATCGTCCCGCTCATTTGTGAATCGAACAGCAGCGGTATCATGTACGGTAGAGGCTTGGGCTGTAGCATTGCGGGACAATGATACACCCAGGGGATTCACTATTCGCATACCTAACCGGGGTTGTCTGGATAACCTCAACGTCCTGAGGAGACCCAGTTGCAGGACAAATTCAATGCTTGCACGAAGGGATCCCCACCGATAAATGCCCCGTACCCGGAATATATGTGATACGGTGTGGGCACGTCCCCGGTAGAAATGTGAACCTTGCTCTTCAGGGGGTATTGCTGAAAAAGCTCGTGCTCTCGTGGATTCTTGGTATCTGCCATTGCTATGAAACTACGCTTTATCCCGTTCGCCTGAGCCCTTCGGTATACTCAGGACAGGCCTGTCGAAGCCCAGTTCATGGTTCGACGGGCTCACCACGAACGGGGCTCATCACTTCTATTTTCAAGATTCGATGGTGGGCAACCGCCCATGAGCGTTTGCTATGAAAATACGTTTGAAAGCTTGTCCCGTGTTTAGCAACGCATACCATCATCACTCGGACTACCTGCCGGCACCGAAGGGGTGTCTTCTATGTCCGATGGTTCCATGCACAGGATTATATGGCACCTGAGACCTGTCTATTTTTTTGTAGAGGGAGGTTTTGAGGAATTCAAAGGCACCCTCACGGTCCTCGCTACTGATGATTTCCTCGAGCTCAGTGATATCCTCCTCCGTCAACGTAATGCTGGTTTTTCGTAGTTGAAGCATCACACGTTTTCTCCTCTGTTTGCGTATGTTGACCTATGAGAGGCCCGTTGCGTACCCGTAGTTAAACAGGGTAGCCGTACTTAAGCAGCATTATATAGCGGGGGGAAGCAGGTGTCAAACGAGGTCGTGTGCGCCTGACTTTCAGTTGGGAGTAGCCACGCTCGTTATACAAGTAACAATACCTGTTGAATGAGTATGGGTAGGAGCGCAGGAGACAGGTACTATTCCGGACTCAGATATACGAATTTGAATCCTTCCAGATACTGGACAAACTGCGGTTTGAAATCGAGGTTCGCATAGTGATTGTCACCAAACACGAGCCTATCGTACCGCTCATTTATGAATTGAACAGCAGCAGTATCATGTACGGTAGAGGCTTGGGCTGTAGCATTGCAAAAAAGAATCATGGATCAACTTCCGGCTACTTTTCGAGACAGATTATGTGCGATGTCTCCGATAAACTACTTGAAAGACATTCAATCTCCGCGCATTGTCTTGCTTCATGACCGTGGAGACACCGTCATTCCCGTGGGCGAATCACGACGGCTCCAGGCTATGCTGGTATCACGCGCTGGAGTTCATTATACGGAGCTCCAGTTCCAGCATCTGAATCCGGCCCAGCTCCCTGTCTTTCGTTTGGCGCGGGAGCTGGTCAAGTTCTATGCTGCTCTATACCCCTTATTTCGTTGTTAAAGTGGTATGCATTATGCTGAAGTGTGACGGTCTCAGGCGGTAAGGGAGGGGACAGGCGTTTATCTCACAGGCTGAAGATATTGCAGTCGCGGCAGACCTCACACATGGCACCTCTGCCCTCTTCGTGGCGAGTGACATAGTGCTGACGCTTCTTGGAGAACCATACTTCGGAAACCGTTTGCTGGTTCAGGTCGCCGAAGATCTTTCTACCGAGAGGGTCCATGCAGCACAGGTTGACTCTGCCATCCCAGAGGACGGTCATATGACTGGTGGCGTGGATGCAGCGGGTGAAATAGTTGGCCTCAGCAGGGCGGGTAAGACCGGCAAAGTTCAGGTGCTGGAATACGAAAGGCGTTCGACATGAGGAACTCGATGTCACCTGCCCCCAGGTGCGGTTGAACGCCTCTTCTTCCTCTTTGCTAATGGAGGGGTGCTGGACCAGCGATACCGTATGAGGTATGTGGAACGAATCGACACAGTCTATCATCCTGGCTACATATTCGTAATCATCGAGCCCGGTCAACCTCTTCCTGGTTTCAACTGAGGCTCCATTTGCTGATATGTTGAGGCGGAAACCGGGTATCTCTGCAAGCTGCTTGACCAGATTCTCGGTGAGGCGGCTGCCATTGGTGTAGATGTGAATCTCGGTTGTGGGTAGTGCGGCTCGTGCTTCTTTTATCCGGTCGACTATCTGTGGATCGAGAAACGGCTCACCGGTGAGCATGGGGACGAATGTGTGGGGATGCGGGTCGAGTTGACTGGCTTCTGTCAAAATCTTGGTGTAGAGCCAATCGGACATAGTGCCGTGTTTCTCGATCTGATCGTAGGCACAGAAAATGCAGCGGGCATTGCAATAGTTAGTGGTCTCAACCTGAAGGACTTCCAACATTTATCTGTTCTCTGCTTGTTTCTACGGGGAGATTCTTCGGTCGCGGAGTTTACACTGAGCGAAGCCGAGGTGCTCCCTCAGAATCATCCATGCCTATGGCACATCGGCACCACGGAGGATGAAAACGCTGCTCCCCATCACTCCAACTCTTTCCCCGAGGGGGGAGAGGATCGCTTTCGCCCTCTCCTATCAAGGGAGAGGGTCGGGGTGAGGGTGTCAAGGTCATTTTCAAAGCAATGACATCCTATTCATGCCTTTCTTTTACTCAGCAAAACGATATGGTTTTCCTTTATCTCGTGGACTTCACTTATCTCTTTTGTATGCTCTTCTATTAATCTATCGATGGCCTCGGTTACCTCGGGCAGGTCGAAGTTATAATCGTGGAAGCCAACACAGCCTCCGGGAACGAGGTTGTGCCAGATGAGGTGGAAGTCATTTCGTACGTACTCTGGTTGGTGGTTACCATCGATGAACCCGAAAATGAAGCTCTGCTCTGTGGAAAACTCGACCTCTTTGGAGTCCATATCGATCGTGATTATGTTATCGAAGCCTTGAATTGCCTCGTTATAGACCTCCAACTGCGAACGACCTGCGAGAAACGCCTGGTAAATATCACACATCCGGGCTCCACTTACGTCCTCGGTTTCATCACATCCCGGGTTGAAAATGTCGATTGCATACACGTTCTTGCCATGCTTCTGGGCATAGTGTGCCAGTTTGACAGTGCCGCCGCCCATGAATGCACCGATCTCACATATGTCGCCTGCAAGCTCATGCAGCGCTTGCTCTCTCATGAAGTCGATCAGAACTTCATAACCAGTGAAATCGTTGGCGGCATCTTTTGACTGCAGAGTCTCCCCCAAGATTCCTCCCATGGTTCCGTCAGTTATGCCCTGGCCAGGGCTGCTATCGCCAGTATCAAAGCTGCGGATGTCCAGGTAGCTCTTTCCTCGTCGGGGGGACATGCTTCCTGCTCCGGTAACTTCATCCCCCGACAGAAACCAGCCTTATCATCCCAAATCCGTAGCGTCCAATCGAGCAACTGCTGTCCTCTCGCATGTTCGCCTATCAACGCCAGAGCGATGATCAACTCGCTGGTCTCGGCTACCGCGGTCACGTCTTCGTCCGCTGCGACCCGACAGCCCCAACCATCGATAACAAAATCAGACCACTCCTTATCGATGTGCGTTTTCGCATTCGCCCCTTTGACCACTCCACCCAGGATAGGGTAAAACCAGTTCATGGCATAGCGACGATCGTTTTCACCCTCCCTGTCGAATAGCTCCGGGTGTTGTTCGATGGCGGTGAAAAGCCTGTCGCTTGCTTCTTTCCAATCAGGCTTAGCTATCCCCAGGGTCTCTGCAATGGTTATCCCGTTTCTGATACTATGCCAGGTACAACTTGATGAGGTGAGAATGGCTCCGGGCCAGGGATTATTATCTTTGCTCAGTGCCCAGATAATCTCCCCTGTCGGCTTTTGCAGGCTCAGGGTAAACTCCATACTTTTCTCAACCATAGGCCACATCTCGCGGAGAAAGCCCAGGTCTCTGGTGGCCAGATAGTTGAACCACATTCCTGTGGCTATGTAGCTTGTGAAGTTTGTGTCCTTTGTTAAATCCTGTGGTTTATCGTCGGTATAGCTCGAATACCAGCTACCATCCGGATTCTGCATATCACGAGACCATTTGTATGCTGCTGCCGCTTCTTTGAACCTTCCAGTGAGGTCAAGGGCGATAGCGCCCTCAATGTGGTCCCAGGGATCGGTGATCGTCCCGTGATACCAGGGGATTGCTCCGGAGGGAAGCTGATTATCGATGATAAAATCTGCTTGGCTTTGGACGAGTCTTTGAAGGTCCTCAGGTGTGTGTCTCAGTTTACGCTCCATAACGACGGGCATTACAAAGATGAGTATGAGAAAACCAAGGCATAGCGTAGCAAACGTGCGGAGTATTGTCAACCGCACCGGACCTCTCCAGGGCATTCAGTGGATAAGTCTCACATGATCTTGATAAAACCGTTGGTATGCTTTACAATTCGGTAAAATCCTGTTATAATAAATGCTAATCGAGAGGCAGGTGACGGATGGTTAGCTGGCTCTCGGTCTTTTTTAATTGGTTAGAGGAGAGGAAGATGGCACAGAAAGAGATCTTTCTCACACCCGAGGGGCTGGACAAACTGAAGACAGAGCTCGAGCACCTGCGTTCTGTGCGCCGGCAACAGGTTGCTGAACAAATTCACCGTGCGAAAGAACTGGGTGGCACTGTCGATAATGCCGAGTATGACGATGCTAAGAACGAACAAGCATTTGTTGAAGGGCGGGTTCTCACTCTGGAACAAATGATCAAGAATGCCAGTATCATTCCGGAAGACCATGCTTCTTCGGAGGTCAAGCTTGGTTCGAAGGTGACAGTTCGTCATCAGGATGGGGAAGAGGAGAGTTTTACCATCCTGGGCAGTGCTGAGGCCAGTCCCAGTGAGCGGAAGATCTCAAATGAATCACCCGTGGGCAGTGCATTGATGGAGAAACGAGTTGGTGATGTGGTGGAAGCCAGTATTCCATCGGGGACGATCAAGCTAACGGTAGTGGCAATCGAGTAAACAAGCGAAAAAGGAGATTGGAATTCATTCGTACAGGCTCTGAAAATGGCAGACAGAAAACATGCGATAGCTGAGCAACGCCTTACCAAGCTCAGCAGAATTCGCAGCTATGATATTGATCCATATCCACACCGCTACCGCCGCACTCATACTACAGAGGAGGCGGTAGCTCTTTTCCGTGCTCAGGAGGGGAGTGACGGGGAAAGCCTTGAAGTATCCGTTGCAGGCCGCATTATGTCTCTGCGGTCTATGGGGAAGGCAACCTTTCTGGACCTGAGAGACAGTTCGGGTAAAATACAGGCCTACTTCAAGAAAAATACCCTCGGTGACGAGAAATACCGACATATCGACGATTTCGATATTGGCGACATCATCGGTGTCAGGGGCAGGGTTTTTAAGACACGCAGCGCTGAGATCACCATTGAGGTCTCGGATTTTACCATGCTCGCCAAATCGCTTATGACGCTGCCTGAGAAGTGGCACGGGCTAACCGATGTGGAGAAGCGCTATCGGCAAAGGTATCTGGACCTCATCTCGAATGAGGAGGCGAGGAGTATCTTTGCTACGCGAAGTCGATTGATTACTGCCATGCGTCGTTTTCTCGATGAGCGCGGATTTATCGAAGTGGAGACCCCGGTATTATTACCTGTGGCTGCTGGTGCAATGGCACGCCCTTTCTCCACGTTTCATCATACCCTGGAGATGGACCTTTACCTGCGCATTGCTCTGGAGCTGTACCTCAAGCGTTTGATCATCGGTGGCATGGATAAGGTCTATGAGATCGGGCGTATCTTCCGCAATGAGGGAATATCTATTAAACACAACCCTGAGTTTACCATGCTTGAGAGCTATGAAGCATATGCAGACTATAACGATGTTATGGATATGCTGGAGCAGATGGTCAGCCGCATCGCCCAGGAGATTACGGGCAGCTTGCAGGTTCCCTACGGGGAGCATATAATCGACTTCACTCCCCCCTGGCGCAGAGTCAATTACAGGGATGCCCTGAAGGAAAAAAGCGGTATAGATGTTCTCGATGACAGGTATCGCGACGTGTCTTCCTTGAAGAGCGAGGTGTCAAGATTAGCTTTGCCGGAAGAAGATAACGTGAGCTGGGGCAGGACTGTGGACAAGTTATTCTCCATTTTTGTTGAGCCTTCCTTGATACAACCCACGTTTGTGCTCGATCACCCCATCGAGATGTCGCCGTTAGCCAAGGCCAAACCAGACGAGCCGCGGCTGGTGGAGCGGTTTGAGTGTTTCATTGGGGGTATGGAGGTTGCCAATGCCTTCACCGAGCTCAACGATCCCTTAGAGCAGAGGAAGCGCTTTGAAGAGCAGGAGCGCCTGCGAAGTCTGATGGGCGATGAAGAGGTGGAAAGGCTGGACGAGGATTTCCTTGTTGCCCTGGAGCATGGTATGCCGCCCACAGGCGGGTTGGGAATGGGCATCGATCGTCTCGTGATGCTTCTGACCAATCAGCAGTCGATTCGAGAGGTTATTCTATTTCCACAGTTGAAACAAGTAGCTGCACACCCGTATAAAATCATGTAGCAGCGCTTCTTTTAAGATACTCGGAGGGCCAGAGAGAGGGTCTTCATGTTAAGCATTCAATTCATTCGTGAGAATCCTGAACTTGTTCGCGAGTCGCTGTCCAAGCGTGGAGAAGCTACCGGGCTTGATGAAATCCTGCGCCTTGATGGCGAGAGACGGCGTCTACTCCAGGAAGTGGAAAATCTCAGAGCGCGAAAGAAGCAGGTAAGCAAAGAGATCGGTAGCATGAAGGAGAAGCCCGCAGAGCTCCTGGCGGAAATGAGGGATACCGGGGAGCGCATTAAGTCCCTAGACCACGAGATCGGCCGCAATGAAGAGGAACTGAACAACCTTTTGCTTCGCATACCGAACCTGGTGCATCCCAGCGTGCCTGTAGGAAGCGGCGAAGATGAGAACATAGTAGTGCGTAGCTGGGGTGAGATTCGGGAGTTCGACTTTCAAGCTCTCCCTCATTGGGATATCGGGGTAAATAAGGGCATCATCGACTTCGAGCGAGGGGTGAAGATATCGGGGAGCCGTTTTTATGTGCTTAAGGGTTTGGGGGCCAAACTCCAGCGGGCACTCATTGCCTTTATGCTCGACCTTCATATACAGCAGCATGGTTATGCTGAGACGTATCTCCCGTTTATGGTCAAAGAGGAGAGTATGCTGGGATCGGGGAATCTGCCTAAATTCGCCGATAACCTGTACCACGATGCTGAAGATGATTTGTGGTTGGTTCCTACCGCTGAGGTACCGCTGACCAATCTGCATCGCGATGAGATACTGGAACCGGGCACTTTGCCGTTGTACTATGTTGCCTACACTGCCTGTTTCCGCCGGGAGAGTATGTCGGCGGGTAAGGACACGCGTGGTATCAAGCGAGGACATCAATTCGATAAGGTAGAACTCTACAAATTCGTCGATCCCGATACCTCGGACGGGGAGTTGGAAAGGATGGTGGGCAATGCTGAAGAGGTGTGCCAGAAGCTGGGACTACCCTACCGGGTTCTCCAGCTTTGCAGTGGCGACCTGGGATTTGCGGCTACCAAGACCTATGACATCGAGGTATGGGCTGCGGGTTGTGGTGAATGGCTCGAGGTAAGCTCATGCAGTAATTGCGGCGATTTTCAGGCCCGTCGGGCCAACATCCGCTACCGCCCTCAAGTTGGCGAACGGCCAAGGTTTGTTCATACCCTCAATGGTTCCGGGACAGCGTTGCCCCGAGTATTCATCGCTATACTGGAGAACTACCAGCAGTCTGATGGCAGTATAGTGATCCCCGAAGTGTTGCGGCCCTACATGGGTATCGACGCTCTACGATAGTATTTCCCCATGGGTATCATGCAACGATAATGACAAAGAACGTTTTTGGTGAGAAGAACGAAAAGCCAGATGATGAGCTCCTTGCTGAACACCTTGGCGCAAGCTTTGGATATTTGGAAGAGCTAAGGAGTTTTCTGCATGATCGATGCGATCCAGTAACCGAAGAGTGGAAGTTTTACGGTGACAAGTCTGGCTGGCAGTTGAAGACACTATTCAAATGAACGGGCGAATAATCCGGGTAGTAGGCAACGCATATCTGCTTTCGACACGTAGTGAATACTGTTCCTCGTATGATATACTTGAGCCACGAGATCCCTCATTGTGGTTGGGCTGATGCAGTGCGTTGGTATAGACATAGTAGAAATTGAGCGCATCCAGCGGATTATCGATCGCTGGGGGACGAGGTTCCTGGGGCGTATTTATACCGATGCCGAGCTTGATTATTGCCATAATCGGCTGTCATCATTAGCTGTCAGGTTCGCAGGCAAAGAGGCGGTGATGAAAGCACTGAGTGCAGATAAGGACGGTATCGCCTGGCGTGATATTGAAATCCTGCCCAATGAACGAAATACTCCTCAGGTGATCCTTTACGGGAGGGCACGCATTCGAGCAGAAGAACTGGGAGTCAGTGATCTGGCTATCAGTCTTTCGCATTCTCGAGCACATGCGGTCGCCTCAGTTGTGGGGTATGTTGCTTGATGCTTGTTGCTACAAATACCGTTCATTGCCAATTACCTGACTAACGGGTATAATATATTTAGAGTTATTGAACCTTTAAATCAGCCCAGAGAGACTGAGAAGGAGATTGATGATAACCCCTGTCGGGTAATCGATCGAAGGGGTTGCACTCCTCAGCCTGCAAATGGGCGGAGGCTTTTTTATGCCTGAAAAAGTGATAATGTCCGAGAATGAGATACACCGGGCGCTTGTTCGCCTTGCGCATGAAGCAGTAGAGAGTATCAATGGTTGCGATGACCTGGTCATTATTGGCATCCATACTCGTGGCGTGCCATTGGCTCATCGCATCGCTGTAGTGATAAAGGGTTTCAGAAATGTGGATGTCCCTGTCGGCGCTCTCGATATCGGGCGATACCGTGACGATATTCCTTATCTGGATATTCAGCCGGTCGTTCGTCCCAGCGATATCCCGACCAGCATTACCGGCAAGAACGTTGTGCTGGTTGACGACGTGCTGTTCACCGGGCGAAGTACACGAGCAGCCATGGATGCCCTCATCGACTTCGGGCGACCTCAGCGAATTCTACTGGCGGTACTTATTGACCGGGGACACCGTGAGCTTCCGATCAAAGCCAACTTCGTGGGGAAGAATATTCCCTCCTTCAGATATGAACGTGTTCAATTGCGGTTGAAAGAGGTCGATGGCAAAGATGAAGTTGTGGTTGTGAATAGGGCTAAAGCTGGTATGGCACGGGCTCATTGAAGTTGAGGGAAGTATGAACTTCGCAGGAAGGGATTTAATCACTATAGAGGACCTCTCGAATAATGAGATCGAGGCGGTTTTCGCTCTGGCTAGCGAGATGTCTGGCTCGATTAGCGAGCAGTTCAATGTGTGCCAGGGTAAGGTCATGGCGAGCCTGTTTTTTGAGCCGAGTACCAGGACGCGGCTGTCGTTCGAAGTTGCGATGAACAGGCTGGGTGGCAGGGTAATATCTGTATCAGAAATGAGCAATACGTCGTTGGCCAAGGGTGAGAGTATTGCCGATATGGCAAGGGTAGTGGGAAGCTATGCGGACATAATTGTTATCAGGCATCCCTGGGAGGGGGCGGCAAAGGTGGTAGCTGACTACGCCGAAGTACCTGTAATAAATGGTGGCGACGGGGGGCATGAGCATCCCACCCAGACCCTCTGTGATCTCTACACCCTGAAGAAGGAGAGACAAACCCTGGAGGGATTGAAGATCGCCCTGTGGGGTGACTTGAAAAATGGGCGGACGGTACATTCTCTTGCCTATGCGCTGGCCAGGTTCGGTGCAACTATCCACTTCCGTCCTGGCGCGGGGCTTGAGATGCCGGAGCATGTTATGAGGAAGCTCACCTCAGAATATGGGGGTAGGCTGGAAAGATATGAGGGCCCTGAAGATGTGGACGAAGAGGGGATTTTCCCCCTGGATGCTGTGTACATAACGCCAAGTGGTCCCCATCAGCTGGCAAATATACCGGCTGTGGGCATTCAAATCGAAATGGAGAAGGGAGTTGATGCCCTCTATGTCACCAGGCTGCAAAAGGAACGGCTGGAGCCTGTGACAGAGGGACAGGAAGTGAGGAAGAACTATCCTGTAGTGGATAAGAAGCTCCTCAAGGGCAAGGGATTTGAGGAGACGATTGTGATGCATCCTTTGCCTCGTGTGGATGAGCTTGCGTATGAAATAGATGCCGACCCGCGAAGTATGTACTTCAAACAGGCAGAGCATGGAGTGCCTATCAGGATGGCGTTGGTATCTCTTCTCCTGGGGGCCAAGGATGTTGATATTACCGAAGGGAAAAGGCCAGCTTTTGTACAGAAAAAAGATTATCCGTTTTATAAGCATGACACCGGGGTGAGATGCCGAAACACAAAATGCGTCTCTAATCAAGAGACCGAGATGCGGTATATTGAGCCTGAGTTCCAAATAGTATCAAACGATCCATTAACGCTCAGGTGTAACTATTGTGAAAATGAGTCCCATCCTCAGTTCATAGCAAGTTCAAAGTGGCACCAGGGGGTTGCGGAAAGGAAACGATACTATACGGCCGATAGTTACATGCTGCGGCGGATACTGACGGAGAATCTCATTATATTCGACTCAGAGGAAAGCGCTCAAGCCCAAGGATTCAAACGAGGCAGGTATACTATTCGAGAATGATCCTGTTACTTCACATAATGTTGTTGCAACAGGGGAGCGGCTTGATGGTGGAATCAACGCTATTCCTACGGTGTCTATAGTGCTACTGGATGAAGGAAATGGTGCGTTTTAGAGATAGTATTGAAAAAGAGGTGATGTGGTAGCAGAACGCCGACTAGGAAGTATTCTCATTCAAGGTGGTCATATTATTGATCCCTCACAGCGAATTGATGCCGTTGGTGATGTATACATCGCTGAAGGAAAGATCGTCTGGTTGAGCACAGTGGGAATAGCTGACGCATCGGAGGAGTGTGCAGTAATCCGCGCTGAAGGTATGGTAGTATGTCCCGGTTTTGTTGATGTTCACTGCCACTTGCGCCAACCGGGATTTGAAGAGAAGGAAACCATTGTCACGGGGACGAAGGCTGCGGCTCGGGGTGGATATACAACCGTCTGCTGTATGCCGAATACCAACCCCCCTGTGGATAACGGGTCTATGATAGAGTATATCAAGGATACTGCCAGCACAGAGGGTTTAGTTCGCGTCTTACCCATAGGGTGTATCACAAAAGGCAGGGAAGGGCGTGAGCTCGCCGATTTCGGCGAGCTTGCTGCATCCGGCGCTGTTGCATGTAGCGACGATGGTAGTCCTGTAGCGGATTACGACGTTATGCGGCACGCCCTGGAAGCAACCAGGAACTTGGGCTTGCCCATCATCGACCACTGCGAAGACCTGACACGTAGTCAGGATGGAGTGATGAATCAGGGAGCCCTGGCAACCCGTCTGGGTCTTAAGGGGATACCGCCTGCTGCTGAGGATGATGTTGTTGCGAGGGATATCGAGCTTGCAAGGTTGACAGGCGGGAAACTTCACGTTGCTCACGTGAGTACCGCAGGTTCGGTCGGGCTTATCAGAGAGGCTAAAAAAGAAGGGGTTTCGGTTACTGCGGAGGCAACCCCGCATCATCTCACCTTGACGGAGGAACTGGTGGCAGGATACAAAACTAATGCCAAGGTGAAACCTCCCCTGCGAACGGCAGAAGACGTAGCTGAACTTATCGAAGGGTTGAATGAAGGGGTCATTGATGTCATTGCCACCGATCATGCGCCCCACACTGCCCAGGATAAAATGTGTGACTTCACCCAGGCTGCCTTTGGTATCAGTGGTTTTGAGACTGCGCTGGGTAGCCTGATGGGATTGGTGCATCAGGGAAAGGTCGACCTGGTGACGCTTATTTCCAAGCTTACATATGAGCCAGCGTCGTTTCTGGGGCAAAATGCGCTAGGGACGCTGAAATCTGGTGCTGTGGCAGATGTTACGATATTCAATCCTCAGTTACACTGGGTAGTAAATCCAGAAGAGTTTGCTTCCAAAGGTAAAAATACCCCGCTTACGGGCTTCGTGATGAAGGGTAAGGTGGTTGTTACCATAGTGGGTGGGGTAGTGGTATACATGGATGATTCTGTGAAGACGGACATTGTGGTTCAGCCATAAGGATTATGTCAATGATATGTATGCTGAGTGCTGACAACTGAATGGTTAGGAGAGAAGAGTAAATAGTGGCTAAGAAAGCGATTCTGGTGCTGGAGGATGGCTCGGTTTACGAGGGGCATTCCTTTGGCGCTGATGTCCAGGGATATGGTGAGGTTGTGTTCAACACAAGCATGACCGGCTATGAGGAGATTCTCACAGATCCCTCCTATTCGGGGCAGATTGTGGTTCTCACCTATCCCCTGATAGGGAACTACGGCATCAATCCTGATGATATCGAGTCGAAGCGCATCCAGGTGAGTGGGTTTGTGGTTCGTGAGGATTGTCATAAGCCCAGCCACTGGCAGAGCACGAGCACACTTGGTGAGTTTTTGGCGGAGGCAGGGATTCCGGGCATTGGTGGTGTCGATACCCGCGCCCTCACGCGGCGCTTGCGCTCGGCTGGAGTGATGATGGGCATAATTACCACAGAGGGGACTTTCGAGGAGGCATTGAGGCGGCTGAGGGCTATGCCCCGCTATGACGACGTCGACTTCGTTAAAGGGGTGACCACTGAGGCTCCATACGATTGGCAGGTTTTGCCTGGTAACGAGCAAACAAGCAAACATCACGTAGTTGCTCTGGACTGTGGGCTCAAGTACAATATCCTGCGCATCCTGCGGGGTATGGATTGCAGTGTTACTGCTGTCCCCTGTACCACCTCAGCAGATGATATCCTGGCTCTCAACCCCGATGGTATCTTGCTTTCACCAGGCCCCGGTGATCCCGCGCTCCTCAGCTACATGGATGAGACGGTACAGGGACTCATCGGGCGCAAGCCGATCATGGGTATCTGCCTGGGTAACCAGCTCATCGGGCGCGCATTCGGAGCCAAAACCTTTAAGCTTAAATTCGGACATCGTGGTGCCAACCATCCTGTTCGAGACCTGGATACTGGACGAGTTTATATAACGGCGCAGAATCATGGGTATGCCGTGGATGCAGACAGTGTAAAGGGTGGCCTTGAAGTAAGCCATATAAACCTTAACGATACCACGGTAGAAGGACTGAAGCATCGTGATCTGCCGGTATTCTCGATCCAGTACCACTCCGAAGCCTCTCCTGGCCCCCTGGATAACATGTACCTGTTTCGGAAGTTTGTGGATATGATGAAGTAGGGGCGTATACTTATACGCCCCTACTTCGCCAAATTGTGTTTTATATACTATACAGCGAGTTCTTCGATGCCCAGTTTCTTCAAAGACTCCTTTGTGGGTATGCCTTCTTTGTTCCAGCCCCTCTGTTCGTAGAACGTATCTAATCCAGCTTCAAACTCGTCACGCGGTACTACTTTACCCTTCAAAGGACCAGCGGATACCGGGAGCGTGTAGAGCCGGTCGGGCAAAACGTCATCCTTTCGACCCAGCCCCTCTCTCACGTTGAACAACCGCCTCAAGGTCCATAGCCGTTCATGAGTAGTTTGATACTCTTCCAGGGAATAGTCATCCCAGCCCGTTGCTAGTTTAATCAGTTCAACTGTCTCCATGGGTATATCAGCACCCATTATTTGCATGGTGCCGAACGTGCATATCCCGGTGGCATCGGCATCACAGGTCTCGTCTGTGATGTGGTCTCCACCGCGGCTGGCCGTCGAGTAACCGATTGCCGTGCCTACAAGCATCCCCATTATGGACTCGCCGATGGCATAGCCTCGGGGATCCCAGGCAGCTATCTCCAGACCCTTTACCTGCATGGTGAACTCTTCCGCGCCCTTGCCGATCTTTTGGGCAGCCTTCTTGGATCCCTCGGCCAGAAGGTCGCCGACACCCTCTCTGAAGGCAATCTTTTTTATAAGCTTATCCATGGCCACAGTGTTGCCCCAGGTCAGCTCAAGACCATCGAGATCGTCCTTTGTCAGTATTCCCTTCTCGTAGCACTCCATTGCCCAGGCGATCACATTTCCGGTGGAGGTACCATCCAGGCCTAGCTTATCGCAGAGTCCGACGTTGTTCATAAACCCGTGCAAGTCGGTGACACCACAGCTAAGCCCCAGAAGACTGGTATCATATTCCGAGTTCTCACTTACTCTGCCAGTGAACGGCCCTTGCCTGATTACCCCCCGTTTAAAGCATACGGAAGGGCAGCCCATACAGGTATAATCCTTAACCCAGAACATTTTCTCCTGGGCCTCAGAGTTACAGCCTCTCTGAACCTCTGGCCAGTAGGACTTCTGGAAGTTCTTACAGTGGTTGACCGGCATGCTGTAGCCGCCAGTGCCCCATCTCTTGAAGTTCATCATGGGGATCGGCTGAAGCATCTTCCTCAATCTATCGGTTGCCTCATGGAACTTCTCCGGGTTTGCCAGTGGCACGGTCTTCGTTCCACGGACCGCCAATGCCTTCAGGTTCTTCGAGCCCAGAACTGCTCCAGCACCGGTTCTCGCGCCTGATTTACCGAGCTCGCCCTGAATCGAGGCGAATCTTACCAGGTTTTCTCCGGCAGGGCCGCAGCAGCTCACTTTGATATGGGGATCTCTTAATTCCTCTCGTATCAGGTGACCGGTTGCCATGGTATCCTTACCCCATACCTTGCTTGCATCTTTTATTTCAATAGTGTCATCGTTGATGTAGATGTACACTGGCCGTTCAGACTTGCCGGTGACGATAACGCCGTCCCAGCCGGCAAACTTAAGCTCCCAGGCGACTCCACCCCCATGCTTACAAAAACCGAGGTTTCCAGTAAGCGGGGATTTGAAGATCATAAACAACTTCTGGCCGTGGAATGATGTGCCGTTGAGGGGGCCAGCCATCCACATCATAATATTCTGAGGGCTAAGAGGGTCTGTCCCTGCGGGAACCTTGTCATAAAGAATTTTGGTTCCGAAGCCTACCCCCCCCAGGTACTTCCTGGCAAATTCATCTTCGAGTTTGATCGTTTTAATAGTGCCTGTAGTGAGGTCAACCTCAGCGATTTTGCCGCAGTAGCCGCCTTTGTACGCCATATCAATCCCTCCAGTCTTCTAGCCCCTTCCAGGGATAGAACATGTGGTTCTTCATCTTCTCTGCGACCTCTTCCGGTGAATCCAGGGCGTAGAACCGCTCCATCGTTGTGGGCATAAAACAGCCCTCGAGGGCTCCAGTCGGGCATTGTTTAACGCATGACGGATCACCATCGCATCGGTCGCAAATCAAGGGGAAACCTGTCTTGGGATTGGTCATCACTCCCTTTGCCCGACAGGCATCGACGCACATCCCGCACTGCGTGCATAGTTCCTCATTCAGGACTGGTATATTGAGGCTCGGGTGCCATGTTAGGGCGCCCTCCTCAGGACAGGCCTCAATGCAGAAAGCCTCCTCATATACATCCCCCTCCATAGTCCCGGCTCTGCATCCCCAGCAGTATGCTGGGACCTGTATTAATCCATGATAGAAATCGTATACCCGTATCCGTGATAGCTCGGGATTGAATTCGCCGAAGTGTTTTATTGAACAAACAACTTCACAAATCCTGCAGCCGCAACATTTTCGATAGTCAGCAATCAATGATACCGAAGGAAGCACAAAAGCTTCTGTCATTCTCCCCCCTTAATCGGAATTATGCCAGCTTCTTAGCCTTATGACGAAATCGCATCACCCCCTTTGAGGCTGTGCACGTCCCCCTTAAGCATCCACCCTGGCCTTGTGCGCGTTACACCAGGCACATTTTATATGCAACAGTCTCTCGTAGTTTAGTCATCCTCCGGTGACGGTCAGGGCTACCACTATTCCATCGCTATCTTTGACCTCTGTATCTATTCCCTTCAATCTCTTCACATTGGTAGTGTTCACGACTACATTGAGATATGGCTGAAAGTTACCGTCAGGGGCAATTATCTTATTCTTCAGGGTTTCACCATGCTCTTTGCCAAGCTGAGTGAATACGTCGCGAAGTGTCGTACACCCATCGGCGTGTACGTTCACTTCGTTTAGTTGAGTAAGCGAAGTTATTGGGCCGAAGAATCGAATTTTGAAACTTGGCATCAGATCCTCCCAGATTCAGGCAACTTCAACTGTTCTGTATGTTGGGTGAGGCGATTGTAGCATACGGTATTTTCTATTGTCAACGTTGAATCGCTCGATGGTCAATACCAGAGGAAATAGAATGAAGCCACGCCAGCAGCAGCAGCTATAATCACAGCGATTATGCCAAACACTTTCAGGCGCATGTTCCGTCTTGCAGTAGCTTTCGGGTGATACTGCATAACATACGAGGGGGATTTCCAGGAACAGGCTTTGGTCACATAGAAGTCGTAGACGGAGTTTGTTTTGATTTTCAGGAATTGTCTCAGTGCCCTGTTGATATTGACCTGATGAACCCGGGGCTGGGGAACCTCGGCGAGTTCGTTGGTACGCACCTTACAGGTTAGTTTTATGTCCCTCACATTTAAATGTATGTAGTCATCCCATTGTATACCTTTGGGCAGGTCATCTTTGTGCATCCTAATAACCAACTCGCCCTCGTCATATTCGGGAGCACCACCAACTCTGAGGTGCCTCTTAATCGGTTGGGGCATGATTGCTTCTCAATAACTCCTTACTTAATTCGGGACCACAGTTTATTGCTCTATTATGATTGCTGAATTGGTCTTAATCAACCCCTTGCTGAAGGGCACTAGCCCTTGATCACCCCGATAGGTCGTGCTTTGACCACCTTGGGCGATATACCGGCAGCATCGGTTACGTGGATTACCTCAGCTACGTCCTTGTATACCGCTGGTGCTTCTTCAGCCAGGGAGGCGATACTTGCAACTTGAATAGCGATACCCCTGGCTGCTAACTCCCGGGCAACATCGGCGCCACTGATGCTTTTCTTCGCTTTTGAACGGCTTTGTATCCTGCCTGCACCATGGCAGGTAGAACCGAATGTCTCCTTCATAGCGTTCTCGGTTCCCACTGCCACGTATGAGTAGCGTCCCATATCACCGGGAATGAGAACAGGTTGCCCGACGCTACGGTATGCCTGCGGTATCTCGGGGTGCATGGGGGGAAATGCCCTGGTTGCTCCTTTGCGGTGGACGCAGACAGAGAGCTTTTTGCCTTCTACCTGGTGCTCTTCTATCTTGGCGATGTTGTGCGCTACGTCATAGATAACCCTCATCCCCAATTCACGGGGATTTTTAACGAGTACCCTGGAGAACGATTCTCTGGTCCAATGGGTAATGCATTGACGGTTGGCCCAGGCGTAGTTGGCGGCACAGGCCATTGCCGACAGGTAGGACTGACCTTCGGGAGACCTTATCGGGGCGCATGCAAGCTGGCGGTCGGGAAGTTCGATGCCGTAGTTCCTGACTGC
The DNA here is from genome assembly GCA_034189725.1 of Chloroflexota bacterium. GTDB lineage: Bacteria > Chloroflexota > Dehalococcoidia > SZUA-161 > SZUA-161 > JAXHUK01. Next base: position 18,408 of record JAXHUK010000076.1, read on the forward strand.
GGTTATCATGGTCTTCAGGTAGTCATCGCAGACCTGGTGACCAAATCCACGGGAACCGGTGTGAATGAGGACGAGCACCTGACCTTTTTCCTCGATGCCGAAGGCTCTTGCTATTCTGGTGTCGTATATTTCATCCACAACCTGGATTTCCAGGAAATGGTTGCCCGAACCCAGGGTTCCGGATTGGGGTGCACCGCGAGTCTTCGCTTTGACGCTTACAGTATCCGGATTGGCTCCGTCGAGATAGCCATGCTCTTCAATAAATTCCAGATCTTCGGCCTCACCGTATCCTGCCTGCACTGCCCACGTTGCGCCTCCGATCATAAGCTTGTCGATCTGGTTGCCCTTGAGCTTAATCTTTCCCTCAGAGCCTAGGCCTGAAGGGACATTAATGAAAAGGTCGGCGAGGAGCTTTTCTATCCTGGGATTGACTTCCTCCTCCATGAGGTTGGTGCGCAGGAGCCGGACCCCGCAATTGATATCGAAACCCACGCCTCCGGGCGATATGACGCCATCGTTGACACGGGTGGCAGCAACTCCCCCTATGGGGAAACCGTACCCCCAATGTATATCGGGCATCGCCAGTGATTTGCCCACTATCCCTGGTAAGAAGGCGACATTGGCTACTTGCTCCAGGGATTGTTCATCCTGAATATGATTGATCATCTTCTCATCGGAAAAGATCAGTCCCGGCACGCGCATTCCTGGTTTGTAGGTCTTTGGAATCTCCCAACGGTAGTCGTCTATTCTGACTAGAATACTTTTCTGGTCTGCTGACATCTCATCTACTCTCTACATGTCCAGAATGACCTGCACCCTGAAGCCGTTGTTTTCCTCTATTTTGAGCGAGTGGTAGGTAGCTGCTTTTACCTCTGTTTTCAGCCGGTGGCGAGATGTATCTATCTGCTCCCCGTAGGCTTCGGCTCGGAGGTGGTTCTGGTCGAGCTCTCTGACCTCGAATCTGCTGAAGATAACATGATCGACATCGAACAGATAGAGAAGCTCATTGAGCCAGTCCACCAGAAGTGACTCCTGGTCGGGGGCCTGGAGAGAGATCTCCCGGCAGAGGGTTTCGGTCACCCCCTCAAGTTCGGCGATCAAGCTGAACATGCCGTAGGCTGCGTTGGCAAAAGCTTCCTCAAGACTGCTTCCATTGGCTGCGATGCCAACATCGGCGGTGTGGTCAACTATCTCGAACTGTGGCATGGAAGAAGCTCCTGTTGTCCATTATAGCATAGCAGCTCCGGTGGTCAGTAGTATTCGATATGGTGTCTTTCTGAGCCGCAGGCGAAGAAGCTCATGGCTGTACTGGGGGGATGCTTCGATCGCGGAGCTTACACTGCGCGAAAGCTGGTAGCAGCGATTCTCCTGAATCGCTGCTACCAGCTACGGCGGTGACCGTTTACAACGGTCATAGTGGATTATTAAAAATACCCGCTCCAGTCTTCTGATAAAGGAGGCATTTTGCAATGTCGATCGAACCAGAAGTCGGTCAGGGCTTTCATCACGTGGACATACTCGCTCAATTCACGTGGCTTGATGATATAGGCGTTTGCACTATGGTGGTACGAATCAAAAATGTCACGATCGTGGTTTGACGTTGTGAATACTATTACAGGGATATTTTTCAAGTGTGTATTGGTCTTGATTTCTGCAAGCGTTTCTCGCCCGTCTTTCCCACTCATGTTGAGGTCGAGCAGGATGATGTCGGGGCGGGGTGCGTCAAGGAACATGCCTTCCTGCCGCAGGAAGTCCATGGCTTCGACGCCGTTTCTGACGACGCTCAGGTTGTGGATTACACCGATTTTTTTCAGTACCTGCGCTGTCAGGTGTGAATCGGCGAGGTTGTCTTCTACCAATAGAATCTCGTGGGCTTTCCCTAACTCTGCGGTCGTCATCGTTCTATACCTCTTTACTAGTTGAGATTGCGAAGTAAACTATAGTGCCCTTTCTAGTATCTGATTCTGGACAGATACGTTGCAGATCGGGTGCCAGAGCAACCGAACCTTTAACAAGCCCCCCCCGCTCTTTCAGCGCAGGAGATGCTTTGCCGTGTTGAACCAGAAATCGGTTATGGACTTCATTGTTTGCATATAGTCATGCAGTTCGCGCGGTTTGACGACGTAGGCGTTCGCGTAATGGTCGTAGGCATTGAAAATGTCCCGTTCGTGATTCGACGTTGTTAATACTACCACGGGAATACTCTTCAGATGTCTATTGGCTTTGATCTCCGCCAGCGTCTCCCGGCCATCTTTTCGCCTCATGTTAAGGTCAAGCAGGATGAGGTCCGGGCGGGGCACATCACGGAACATACCCTCCCTTCGCAGGAAGTCCATGGCCTCTACGCCATCCCTGACTACAATCAGATTATGGTTTACACCAATCTTCTTGAGTACCTGAGCAGTCAGGTTTGCATCGCCAAGGTTATCCTCCACAAGCAGTATCTCGTAGGGTTTGCCTATCTGGGAAGTAACCATTGTTTTGCTCCTCTTTCTGATTGGGGATTGTGAAGTAGAAAGTCGTGCCCTTTCCAGGTTCTGACTCCAGCCAGATCTGTCCACCGTGTCGCTCCACAATTCGCTTGCAGACCGCCAGGCCGATGCCAGTGCCGGCGTACTCGTCCTGTGTATGGAGGCGTTGAAAAATAATGAAGACACGATCGATATACTCCGGCTCTATCCCGATGCCATTGTCTTGTACTGAGAATATCCAGTCATTTTCCTGTTCCTCAGCCGAGACGTGGATCTTTGGTGGCTCGTCGCTGTGAAACTTGAGGGCGTTGCCGATCAGGTTCTGGAACAGCTGAGCTAGCTGTGAGTCATCGGCCATGATGGTGGGCAAGCTATCGTAGGTTACCACTGCGCCGTTATTCGCAATGGCTACCTTGAGATTTTCAAGGACGTTGTTGAGTATGGCAGCGCTGTTGGTTAGCTCGAAAGGTTTCCCCTGCGTCCTCACACGTGAAAAGGCCAAAAGGTCATCAATGAGTGAAAACATGCGATTTGTGCCAGCTAACACATAGTTGATGAAGTCGTCCGCATCGCTCCCGAGCGCGCCTTTATAGTCGTCTGCCAGCAGCGCCACGTAGTTCGATACCATGCGCAGTGGCTCCTGAAGGTCGTGCGAGGCGACATAAGCGAACTGTTCCAGCTCAGCGTTGGACCGCTCCAACTCAGCCAGCGTTCTCATGAGGTGTTTTTCCATACGTTTGTGCTCGGCAATCCTGTGGAGCAATTCTCTGTTGGCTCTCCCGAGGTCTG
>JAXHUK010000077.1:0-6566 GCA_034189725.1 Chloroflexota bacterium
GCAGTTGGTTCTGTGTCACTCAGCTTCAATGCATCAGTGATATATCAGTGATATATTAAACGTGATGGTAGTGCCGGGCAAGCTCAAGATACACTGGCACCCTGAAGTATATCCAAGGTCACCCAGGCAGCCTTTTTGCCTGAGAGAAGCATTGCGCCGAATGTGGGCCCCATGCGGTATGTCCCGTAAACTGCACCTACTGCCATACCTGTTACTACAAGACCTGGGTGGACCTCACAGGTGTTCTCTACTATAGCGTCCTCTGACTTGTCGATCCACAAAGCCCCTTCGCCGGCAAGCTTGATCAGGCCTCGCTTCTCAAGCTTTTTCATTACTACAGCATCGTGACCGGTAGCGTCGATCATAACCTTTGATTCCAGGGGCACCGGGTCAAGCGCTGCTAGCTCCTTAGGCAGATGTGAGATAGGACTCCAGTTGATTACTGCACCAGCCACGCGATTGTTCTCGTGCAGTATGATGTCCTCAAGGAGGGTCAGGTTAAGTATATTCACCCCGGCATCGCAGGCTGCGGCGATGGTGCTCGCGCAGGCATGTGGAGCGCTCGCGACGTATATTCCTTCATATGCCTTGCTATAGGGTACTCCCAGTTCGTCGAGAACCTCATGTGCCGGCTCCCTTACTGTCAGTTTGTTCATAAAATAGCCGCCGATCCAGAAGCCACCGCCGAGGTAGTTGTTTCTTTCCAGTATAATGACCTTGAGGCCAGCCTCGGCTAGCTCCTTTCCTGCTATCAGGCCACTGGGACCACCACCAACGATGATGACGTCGCTTTCAGCGCATTCCTCTAGTTGATGCAGGTAGCTTCTAACGATGGCACGAGTGACGTCGCTCTCTTTAACAGAATGAAATAATGGCATTTTCCGTTCTCCTTCCTGATTCAGGGACTATTTTAGGCTAGAAATTGTATCTGCTATCCATTGTCTGGTACGAAGAGCATTGCAGTCAAAGCTCTCCAATGTTGTATTCGTGTTTACACTTCTGTGCTTGGCTACGGTTCATGGGGGACTCTATCTGATGTAGATTCTCTAGCAACGTACTTTGTTTGCACTGAGGTAATTGGCCACCAACTCCATGGCACAGTATTGGCCACACATGCTGCAGCCAGCACCTGAGGTGTCGTGCTGAGCACGTGCTTGCATCGCCTTGGTTGGATCCAGGCAAAGCCTGAGTTGCTCCTGCCAGTCAAGATTTTTGCGAGCGATAGACATATTTACATCCCACTCTCGAGCTCCCCGTACTCCCTTCACGATGTCACCGGCATGAGCAGCGATGCGAGTGGCGATCACGCCCTCCCTCACATCTTCGGGATCGGGGAGAGAGAGATGCTCCGAGGGGGTAACGTAGCACAGATAATCTGCGCCGACAGATGCCGCAATAGCTCCACCGATTGCTGCGCTGATGTGATCGTAGCCAGCGGCGATGTCGGTAACCAGTGGTCCGAGCACGTAGAACGGCGCATCCTTGCATACCAGTTTTTCCAATTGTACATTGGCTGCAATCTGATCCAGAGGCATGTGCCCAGGCCCTTCAACCATCACTTGAACACCGGCTGCACGGCTGCGCTCTACCAGTTCACCGATAGTCAGAAGTTCCTCTATCTGGGCACGGTCGGAGGCATCTGCCAGGCTACCAGGACGGAGCCCGTCGCCCAGGCTGAGCGTTACGTCATACGTATGGGCGATCTCAAGCAGACGGTCGAATTGCTCATGCAAAGGATTTTCCTGCTCGTTATGAAGCATCCAGCCGATGATAAACGCGCCACCGCGAGAGACTACGTCTGTGAGCCTGTGAGAGCTTTTTAGACGGTTTATCGCTCTCTGGGTTATGCCGCAGTGAACGGTCATGAAGTCAACTCCGTCTTCTGCCTGCTCCTGGATGACGGAAAACAGATGATCAACGGGCATGGATACTATCGAGCCCCATCTCTCTATCGATTCGATTCCTGCCTGATAGAGGGGGACAGTGCCCAGGGGAAGACAGGTCGAGGCAATAATAGCGCGGCGGATTGCATTGATATCACCACCGGTGCTCAGGTCCATTACCGTGTCTGCCTTTGATTCTGTCGCTACTCGCAACTTCTCCAACTCACTATTGATATCGCCATAGTCAGAAGAAGTGCCGATATTGGCGTTGACCTTTGTGCTCAACCCCTTTCCGATTCCACACGGTTCGACACCCTTGTGGTTTGTGTTGACCGGTATTACAATCGAGCCAAGAGCCACTCCGTTTCGTAGTGTCTCCGGATCGATCCCTTCTTTTTCAGCAACAATCTGAATTGCTGGTGATAAAGTGCCTTCTCGTGCCAGTTCCAATTGAGTCATTATCTACCTCCCACCAAATACAAAAGACCGTGAATGTGGTCCACGGTCTTTCTTGTCCAAAAAAACCGCTTTCCTACGCTCGAATTATCGAGGTCAGGTTCCAAGGGTTACCCGAAGTTTCGGGCTCTCAGCGTATTTGCTCCCCTAGCGGTACACGTAATTAAGTTTAATGTTAGTATACTTCAGTCTGTGTGAAAATACAAGTGCAGGAAGTTAATTGTAATGACGGGCTGATCATGCAAACGTTTGGATGAGAGCTTCAGATAAGTAAAAATAGGAAATTGCTGGTGTTGCCCAGTGTGGGGAAGGGGGGAGGGGGGCTAGACAATTGGGGGATGATATGCTAGAATAAAGTCCAGCGACTTTGAAGGGGGAGCGAAAAACTTAGGGAGGGTCGCCAAGTGACGTAAGGTAATAAACAAGAAAAGATGCCACGTAGTCGGGGGTGGCTTTGTCCATGCTTTACCTCCAGATGGATAGCATCGCGTTTTTTTCTGCATCATTCCTCAAAAACCTCGGTAATCTTCGTCTCAGTCCTTAATCGCAGCATCAGTACCCCATTTTACCATCCGCTACATATCTAATCCATCCCTTGGATTCTGTTATTCAGAGAGCAGAAGCCTTAGCTGGCAATCTTAGATGAAAGGGAGAGGAAAGCACGATGGTGATCGTTAGTGACCAGATCAATATTGAGCTTAACAGGGAAGAAGTTTGTCGCTGTTTAGGATACAGTGATAACAGGAACCCATCAAGAAAGATACTAGAGTTAATCGATGAGTATTTAGAGAACGCTTACAATCTCATAGAGCCATCCTATCTGCACGTTGTACGGGATATCGAGTGGGTTCAGGATTCGTGTGTCCTTGTTGGAGGTCCTGACGATTCTCATTCTCACGATGTTGTGTTCGAAGGCAATGTTGTTTCCGAGTTACTGGAGCAGTGCCATAAAGTCGGAGTATTTGTGGTAACGATCGGACAATACCTGGAAGATACGGTGTTTGAGTTGACTAATAAGGGGCATGTGCTCCAGGCGATCGTACTGGATGCCATAGGATCGAGTGCGGTTGAAAAAGTGGCTGACTTTGCTCAAGGCATAATCAGAAAAACCGCTCAGGGAGAAGGATGCGTTATCAGCAGGCGTTTGAGTCCTGGCCATTGTAATTGGGATGTGGGTCAGCAGAAGGAAGTCTTCAAGGCCGTGGATGGTGATGCGGTTGGGGTTTGCTTAACCGATCAGTGCCTGATGGTGCCGCAAAAGTCAATATCGAGTATAGTTGGGATTAGTTCTTCAGATGGGAATGTTGAGGAATACAATCCCTGCGAGACCTGTGATAAATTGGAATGTGTGGGTAGAAGGTAGGAGTTGTATGATACGAAAGGGACTGCCTGGAGGTAGCTTTACACCGCTTTCTGAGGAAAGCATAAGCAAGATTCACAACACGATAATGCGAGTGGTTGAGGAGGTGGGATTCCAGGTTTATTCAGATACAGGATTAGAGCTTTTCAGGAAAGCTGGTGCCTGGGTCGATGAGGAAAAGCGCCTGGTACGTATGTCCCCCGGAAAAGTCATGGAACTCATTGAGATGGCACCCTCTGAGGTCAGGCTCTGTGGCCGTGATGAACAACATGACCTGCTCTTAGGAGGAAAACGCGTATATACAGGTACCGGAGGAACCGCTCTCAATGTCTATAGCCAGGAGACCGGGGAAAAACGGCTGGCTACTCTGGACGACCTCAAGCGTATTGCCAGGCTTGTTGACCAACTGGATAATATTCACCTCTTCTTGCTCCCAACATACCCCAATGATTTGCCTGTAGAGCAGGTAGACGTAAACCGCTTCTTCGCTGGACTGGACAACACGAGCAAGCATATTATGGGGGGGCTGTATACTCTTGATGGACTGCAACAGGTAATCAAGATGGCGGAAACCATCGCTGGCTCAGAAGAGAAACTGCGCCAGCGTCCTATTATATCTATGATAGCCTGTACCGTAAGCCCGCTGAAAATAGACCGGGAATACGGTGACTTTATGATAACCATAGCCAGGAGTGGCGTTCCTGTCGTCTGCCCCGCCGAACCGCTGTGTGGTGCTACTTCTCCGGTGACTCTCGCGGGCAATGTAACTATGCAGACTGTAGATTCGTTGATGGGAGTGATGCTGACGCAGCTCGTCAACCCGGGGACACCTGTTATTCTTGGCTCGGTAGCTACCAGTACAGACCTCAGCAACTTCAGCTATCTCGCTGGTTCTGTTGAAATGGGGCTGATTAACGCTGCTGCTGCCCAAATGGCTCAATTCTATAAACTGCCGTTCTATGCTACAGGTGGCATGACCGATTCCAAGGTGCTGGATGCGCAGAGTGGTTATGAATCTGCAATCACCAGTCTGCTGTGTGCTTTAGCGGGATCCAATTTTATCCACGATGCCGCAGGGCTGATGGAATTCGCTCTGACTGTGTGCTACGAGAAGTATGTTGTTGATAATGAGATACTGGGTATGGTTATGAGAGCTGTTCAGGGTATAGACGTGAGTGACGATACCCTCGCATTCGACCTCATCAAAGAGGTGGGGCCTGGTGGCAATTTTGTCACAGCAAAGCATACCAGACACTATATGCGGAGCGAGCACTATCAGCCGCTCCTCAGTGATAGGGATAGCAGGGTAGAGTGGGAAGCAAAGGGAAGCAAGATCACCTGGGAAAGGGCAGCGGAGCAGGTCAAGCAACTATTAGCTGAAGATAGTTATAGTCTCCCTGCTGATATAAGAACCCGGGTGCTTTCCGAGATAACAGGTATTGTAGAGTGAGGTAGAGCGATATGCTGGTGGTTGGCGAAAACATAAATGCATCGAACAAATCTGTGGGACAGGCTATTTCAAACAAAGATCGAGAGTTCCTGGAAAACATAGCCAGAGATGAGGCTGCTGCAGGCGCTGATTTCATCGACGTCAATGCTGGGGTTAGCCTGGGAAGCTGGGAGACTCCAGAGGCGGCAATGGAGTGGTTGGTTGAAATCGTTCAGTCAGTTACCAATAAACCGTTAGCTATAGATAGTGACGTCCCAAGCGTAATTGAAGCTGCATTACGCAGGTATAAAGGCGATAAGGTAATGATTAATTCGGTAAATGCCGAGACTGAGAGGCTCGATGCTATCGGCCCGCTGGCGGCGGAACGCCAGGCTTTATTAGTAGCTCTCCCCATGGGAACGGATGGGATACCGAACAACGTTGAGGAACGGCTGGCTGCCTGCGAGGTGATAATGACGCACCTGACCCGTCTTGGTTTGCAGGAGGAACAGGTGTATTTTGACCCGCTGGTGCTCCCGGTTTCAGTTGATCCGAACCAGTCGATCGTCACATTGAAGACAATTGAGCAGATCAAATCTCGTTTCCCCTCTGCCAAGACCGTGATGGGACTGAGCAATATTTCCTTTGGATTACCTCAAAGGGGAATGATCAACAGGGCTTTTCTCTTGATGGCGGCGTATGCAGGGCTTGATGCTGCGATTATGAACCCTCTTGATGCCAGGATGATGAGCTTTGTCAGGGTCGCCGATATGCTTACGGGGAAAGACCCCTCGTGCAAGGGATATATACGAGCGCACAGGAAAGGACTTTTAGTAGAATAAAGCAGATATGGTTAGACGTATTGAAGAGGAGAATTTGACGCAGGAGGGATAATGTGGCAAGAGAAGGAATTCTAATAGAGAAACCTCTGGAGAGGATGAGCGAGGAGCAGATAACGCGAATTCACAAGGCTTCGATGGAAATATTGCGTGACCCTGGTCTGATATGTTTCAACAAAGAGGCTGCGGAGATATTCGCAAGCCATGGAGCAGATGTCACGACGGTTACTCCTGCTGACCATCCAACGTGGTTAGTAAAAATTCCTGAAAAGTTGGTTCTCGATGCTATCGAAAGCGCACCAAAGACCGTCAAACTGGGAGCGAGGAATCCTGACAACACTCTGATAATGAACGGTGAAGAGCCGCGAGTGTATTTCATCTCCGGTTCCGAAACCAACATATGGCTTGATGTTGATTTCCCGACATATGTAAAGAAAGCAGACCCCAGCGTTGAAATTAGGGTGCCGGAGTTTTACCCCAGGAGAGGTATGGTCGCTGACCTGTGCAATTCTGCACATGTCTGTGAGCATCTGGAGACCCTGGATGGTTACATCCGTACTGTGAATATTCAGGATAAGGATATTACCGAAGATAACAAG
>JAXHUK010000078.1:0-4531 GCA_034189725.1 Chloroflexota bacterium
ATCCCTGTAAATCTTCGTTGGACTACTGAATGACGTTACTATCTCCAAACAATCGCAATTGAGTTCACATTGAAGCCAAAACGTGGTAAAATAGATATGTGGATTATAGTAAGATGCTAGCGTATGGTAACCTCTTTTATACTATGCATGGTGACATATCTACTATATCCCTCAAGTCTTTCATCCTCTGGATTAATGGCATTGTTTTCGTCAGGAACAATTCGTTATGTCCTGCGTTCGCCATCAGGTAATACCTAACCCTGCGTAGGCGGCACTGGTAACTGTGAGCTAGGAGTCAAATGGAACAAAACAACAACAATTATACCGCTGAAGACATTCAGGTACTCGGCGGCATTGAAGCGGTGCGCATGCGCCCCAGCATGTATATCGGGAGCACCGATCAACGGGGACTTCATCACCTTGTCAGCGAGATCGTTGATAATAGCATAGATGAAGCGATGGCCGGCTACTGCGACAAGGTCGAGGTTACCATTCACGAGGATGGTGTGGTGAGCGTAGCCGACAACGGCAGGGGTATACCGGTGGAAGTCCATCCCGCAACCGGAGTTTCGGCTCTGGAGACGGTAATGACGACCCTGCATGCCGGTGGGAAATTCGGCGGTAGCAGCTACCGGGTTTCTGGAGGATTGCACGGCGTCGGCGCCTCGGTAGTAAATGCGCTCTCCTCCTGGGCAAAGGTAGAGGTACGGCGTGACGGTAAACTCTATTGCCAGGAATATCAGCGTGGCGTTCCCCTGGATGAGGTCAAGGAGAGCGGCGATGCCGAGGGCAGTGGCACCCTGATATCATTCCTCGCTGATACAGAGATCTTCGGCGAGATCGACTATGATTTTCTTACCCTGACGCAATCATTCCGCGAGATGGCATACCTGAACAAAGGCGTGGAGATCTGGTTCAGAGACAAGCGCCACAACGCGGAAAAGACATTCTACTTTGAAGGTGGTATCGTCAGTTTTGTGCGGCACCTCAACCGCAAGCGGACCGTACTGCAACCGATGCCCCTCTACATCTCCAAGATGGTCAACGGCACCACGATCGAGGTAGCTATTCAATACAATGATGGCTTCACCGAATCCGCCTTAAGCTTTGCCAACTGTATCAATACGCCAGACGGCGGCACACACCTTACCGGATTTCGCTCGGCACTTACGCGTGTCCTCAACGAATACGCCCGGAAGTACAAGTACATCAAGGAAAACGAATCCAATCTGACCGGAGATGACGTCAGAGAGGGCTTGACAGCGATCATCAGCGTTAAGGTGACTGAGCCGCAGTTCGAGGGACAGACCAAAGCCCGACTGGGGAACTTAGAGGTAAAAACCCACGTGGAATCGGTGGTTGCCGAGCAGTTGGCATACTATCTTGAGGAACACCCCAGCGAGGGAAAGAGGATTATCGATAAGTGCCTCACCTCCGCACGAGCCCGTGAGGCAGCGCGTAAAGCGCGTGACCTGGTCACTCGAAAAGGCTCGTTGGATACCTCCACGCTTCCAGGCAAGCTCGCCGATTGCTCCGAGAAAGACCCAGCCCAAAGCGAGCTCTATATCGTCGAAGGTGACTCCGCTGGTGGCTCGGCCAAACAGGGACGAGACCGGCGCTTCCAGGCGATATTGCCTCTCAAGGGTAAGATATTGAACGTGGAGAAGGCACATCCTGATAAAATGCTATCTCACGATGAGATCCGTGCCCTGATTACTGCCCTGGGGGGAGGAAACGGGGCCGAGTTCGACACATCCAAGCTACGCTATCACCGCGTTATTATCATGACCGATGCTGACGCCGATGGCGCTCATATCCGCACCCTGTTGCTTACCTTTTTCTACCGCTACATGAAAAAACTCATAGATGAAGGTTATCTCTATATAGCTCAACCTCCTCTTTACCGCATCAGGAAAGGGAAGGAGCAACACTGGATATCAACAGACAAGGAAAAGGACAACCTGCTGGCGAAATTGGGGAGCAAGGGGGTAGAAATCCAGCGCTATAAAGGTCTGGGGGAAATGACACCGCAGCAGCTCTGGGAGACCACTATGGACCCTGAAAAACGTGTGATGCTGCAGGTCGAGATCAAGGATGCTGTCACTGCCCATGAGACCGTCCAGACGCTGATGGGTGATGAGGTCCCACCCCGTAAAGCCTTCATTCAAGCCCACGCATTACAGGTAAGGAACCTCGATATCTAACGTACGTGTTCAGCCATCAGTTGTCAGCGTTTAGCGTTGAATCCAGATAATGCACGATTATTGATTGTAAACCCCGAATAAATTCGGGGGCTAATCATTCCGCTTAGACCTCCAATGAATTGGAGGTTTCATAAAAAGACCGGAAAATGAAGCTGTGTGCATCATCTGGGTTGAATTTAGAAACATAGCAGTTTTGGGTTCCACTTATCACTGGCAATGGATCCCCGATCCCCAACAACTGATCGAAAGATAACGTATGAAGACCTCTTTCCACTTAGGCAAGCTGATGGGTATTCCCATCCGTATACACATCTCCTGGCTCGTGATATTCCTCCTGCTAACAACCAGCCTGGCACGATATGTGTTTCCAGACCTGTATCCTGACTGGTCACAGGCAACCTATTGGCTTATCGGACTCGTTACCAGCCTCCTTTTCTTCGCTTCGTTACTCACTCACGAGATGGCTCACAGCCTCATTGCTGTGAAAAGGGGCATCGGCGTGAGAAGCATAACCCTGTTCATCTTCGGCGGCGCCGCCAGGATATCACGAGAAGCTTCCAGCGCCGGCACCGAGTTGCTTATGGCGATTGCAGGCCCCCTCACAAGTGTGCTGCTATCCGCTCTTTTTGCTGTCATCTGGCTGGTAACGAACGACTTTCTGGAACCGATAGCTGCCATGAGCTTCTATCTCAGCTGGATTAATCTGGCGCTGGCCGCATTCAATATGCTCCCAGGCTTCCCTCTGGATGGCGGGAGAGTGCTTCGATCCATCATCTGGTGGCGCAGTAAAAGCTATATGAGGGCAACCCGCCTTGCTACCCTCTCCGGCCAGGTATTTGGTTATCTATTAATCCTGTTTGGGGCAATCATCGCAGTGCTTCAATCCTGGCTTAGCGGCCTCTGGTTAGCCTTCATAGGGATGTTTCTCATCATCGCCGCCTCCACAAGCTATCAACAGGCAAAACTGCGCGAAAGCCTGCAGGATTTCACCGCTCAAAGCCTGATGACCCCCGGTTGCCAGAGGGTGCCCGCGAGTTTATCTCTGGAGTCTGTGGTCAAGGACTATCTCCTGCCCGGCGGGTATCAATGTCTGTTAGTGAGTGACTGGGGCAACTTCGTGGGAGTCATCACCCCCCAAGAACTGCAGCGCATTCCCCGGAAAAGTTGGAGCACCACCACAGTTTCCCAGGCAATGATACCTGTAGAACGGCTTGGAACAGTTTCTCCGAGCGACAATGGAATTACCGTCCTGGAGAGAATGGATGAAGGAGACTACGGACTGCTACTGGTGAAAACCGACTACACGGTTGTCGGAGTTATCGAGCGGCTCCGTCTGCTCCAGTTAAGCCGGCTCCATTCGGATCTGGGGATGTAACCATGGTAGTGTTCGCAGACGTAAGTGGCAATTAAACATACTTGTTACTTGTTAATTAGAGCGAACGAGTATAGAATATTACTATTAATATGACATAATAATGAGGATTCTTTTCCCTGGCGAAGGAGGTAAGATGGAGAAGGGTACATGGACAGTAAAAACCGGGCTTGCCCAGATGTTAAAAGGGGGCGTGATCATGGATGTGACCACCCCGGAGCAAGCCAAAATAGCAGAGGCAGCAGGAGCTTGTGCAGTAATGGCACTTGAGCGCGTCCCTGCAGATATTCGCGCTGATGGCGGAGTAGCCCGTATGGCAGACCCCACTGTCATCGAAGCGATTAAAGGAGCGGTAACTATACCGGTGATGGCCAAATGCCGCATCGGACATTTCGTTGAGGCCCAGGTGCTTGAAGCGCTAGGTGTGGATTACATTGATGAATCGGAGGTGCTTACCCCTGCCGATGAAAGTCATCACATATATAAACATGATTTCACAGTTCCCTTCGTCTGTGGCTGCCGTAACCTGGGAGAGGCACTGCGACGGATCGGCGAGGGAGCAGCCATGATACGGACCAAGGGTGAGGCAGGAACGGGAAATATCGTGGAAGCGGTACGGCATATGAGAACGGTGATGGATGAGATCAGGAAGCTGCAAGGTATGCCTGCCGATGAGTTGATGTCGGAAGCAAAATCGCTCGGTGCTCCTTTCGAACTGGTACGGGAGATCCACCAAACGGGCAGTTTGCCTGTAGTCAACTTTGCGGCCGGCGGTGTGGCCACTCCTGCCGATGCTGCGCTGATGATGCAACTCGGTGCTGACGGCGTATTCGTTGGCTCCGGTATATTCAAGTCCTCAAATCCTGAGGCTGTAGCCAGGGCTATAGTGAAGGCAACCACCCACTATCGAGACGCCGGCATCATCGCCGAGGTCTCCACAGGATTGGGAGCGGCA
>JAXHUK010000079.1:0-3273 GCA_034189725.1 Chloroflexota bacterium
GAGTGCAGCAAACCTGGGATCTTTGAATATGTCTGGCTCGCCTATTGCTCTGGCAAACGCCGGGGCATTCGCTCCCGCATTGGCCAGCCAGAAGTGAATGTAGCCGTCATCCTTACAGGGCCAGATGCCACCAGGAAGCACGCTGATAGAAAGCGCAACTACATGCTGCCGATAGCTCACATGTCCACTATAAAAATAGCCGAGCACGTTCAGGTTACGGGAGTTGCAGCTTCCAGACGCAGTCTCATAAAGGGAGACATCGATCATCTGTCCCACGCCAGTGGTTTCCATGCTCAGCACAGCTCCCAGCGTTGCCACAGCCGCAGTGTGTCCTCCCTGATAGAGCAGTACATTTCCTCCTGCTGTCCTGACAGGACCGCGTTCAAACGTGCCCTGGCAATAGAGTATCTGCCCCATAGCGTCAAGGGTAAGCTCCGACATCTCGAAATCACGGTACGGCCCTGTCTGGCCAAAGTTGGAGATGCGGGTCATTACGAGCCTTGGATTAATCTCCCCCAGCGTCTCATAGTCAAATCCCAGTCTCTCCATCACGCCGGGCTTGAAGTTCTCTACCAGGACATCTACATCCTTGACCAATTCCATAAAGATCTTCTTGCCAGTATCGCTCTTGAGATCCAGTGTGATCCCTTTCTTGTTTGTATTAAGGTACAAAAAAAGCCCGCTCTTCTCTGGATGTTTCTCATCTTTATAGAACGGGGCCAGCATTCTTGCAGGATCTCCGTCAGGAGGCCTCTCTATTTTGATCACATCAGCACCAAAATCAGCCAGATACTTGGTGCACATCGGGCCAGCAAGCATTTGTGTCAGGTCCAAGATCTTGATACCTGCTAATGGTTGTTCCATTTAGCTCCTCTCAATCTATTTTGTTTTGTCCTGTTTCCTGATCGAATCGCTATTTAGTTATATAAGCATCCTAATACTGCTAGGGAAGGCTTTACCGATTTCGCCAAAGCCTTCCTCATAAAAAAGAGTCCTCCTTCTTCCCCTCAGCCCAAAACAATGTTCCTATTTTATGGGCTTAAACTTTGGAATCGATACCTCTGGCGTCCAATCCTCGAAGACGATTTCTACAGGCATCTCACATGTTACATCTTCAGGATTACAGTCAACTATATTACTGGTCATACGAGGACCCTCAGCCAACCGGATAATAGCGTTCACGTATGGAATCTCGGGCTGGAAAGCGGGGTGCTGTGACTGGTGACAGACAGTAAAGCTGTACACTCGTCCCTTGCCGCTAGCCTTTACCCACTCAAGGTCAGTTGACAAACATTCAGTACAGAGTTGTCGGGGTGGGAACTGTTGATGACCGCACTTCTTGCAGTGCTGAATCAGAAGCTCGTGACGCTTACACCCTGCCCAGTACTCATCGCTCGTCGGATCATCTAAAGTTGGCATTGGTTTGGGTATTTCCATTTCAATAACCTCCTCTGTATAGATAGTATCCAGTCTATAATGTATCTTCAGTCCCGAAGATGAGAGAAGTTTCCTCACTCATGATGCCACCGTTTCCGTTGACGAAGCAGAGGTCGTGTTTGGCGCACTGGCGTTCTCCTGCTTCTCCCCGTAGCTGGATGACCGCTTCTACGGGATGGCACATTCCCCCGGCGAGACCAGCCTGGCCAAAGGATAGCTGCCCCCCATTTGTATTTACCGGGAACTTTCCTTTATAGGTCATGTCTGTTTCCTCGAACCAGGGTCCACCTTCACCCTTGGGGCAGAAGGCAGCATCTTCCAGTGTGATCATGACCGTAATAGTGAAGCAGTCATACACCTGCGCCATCTGCATATCCCTGGGGCCGTAGCCGGACATCTCGTAGGCTCTCCTCGCTGACTCTTTAACAGGGGATGTTGTCAGGTGGGGATGTTGAGATATGTCAGAGTGGGTTATGTATTCACCTGCTCCGAGTATGTAGACAGGTGGATGTGGTAATGCCTTTGCCCGCTCCGCTGAAGTCACCACCACTGCTGCTGCTCCAGATACCGGCATCACTACTTCCAAAAGGCGCAAAGGCGACGATACTACCCGTGAATTGAGCACATCATCTACGGTTATCGGTCGCCCGTAGAACATAGCTTTGGGATTGGCACAGGCATTTGTGCGCTGATCTACAGCGTTGCGTGCTCGCTGGGCATCCGTGGTACCAAATTCATAAGCGTGACGCTGGGCAATAAAAGCATAGGCTCCGGGGGCACCCATAATGCCATAGGGAGCCGAATACTGTGTTTCCGGACCCATCATCTTCATACCCTGCGGGCCAGACATCATCATACCCATTTTCATGGGATCAATGACCTCTCCAGTGAGGACGAGTACCGTTTCACACATTCCAGTTGCAATTGCCGCTGCCGCTCGCCATATCATTGAGGCTGCACTGGCACCCATTGTGGAACCCATTCCACCGTAGTGGATAGGAAGTTCCAGATAATCGGACATGTACGAAGGGGGGCCAAAATGAGGTTCCAGCATTGGATATTCAATGATAATGGCATCGATATCCTTTTTGGTTAATCCGGCATCAGCGATAGCAAGCGCCCCGGCTTCGGCTTGCAAACCGTAGCCGGTTTTGTCAGTAGGAGCTTTCTTGATCGGCTGCAATTCGCCGACCCCCACTATTGCTGCCGCTCCTCTAAGGGTCTTATCCATTTTCTTACCTCCCTTACTTTCTTTCTTGCGGTCAACTTTTCCCTACCTCACCATCAAACACGCCTTATCAAACTGATCTTACTATACGCATCACCTCGCTTTCTTGAAAGTTGCAGATTGCTGAATATTAATCAAAATTCACCGTTTTGTCAATACAGTTACTATTCAATGCTTTCGGAAGAGTATACGACAGCCATATGTAACTCCGGGAAACGTACTTATGAGGAATTGTATGACCGCTCGTGTAAGTAAACTGGCTGGTGCCTCGTGGTGATGTGACGTGCGAGGACATAGTCACATATCGATCTATGTGTATGCGATGTGTATATGATCGCTGCTAACTCATACCCTCGATGAAAGCCCTGCAATTTTTTCCCAGAACATCATGGTTATAACCACCTTCAAGAACACCATAACGTTTTCCCTGGCATACCCTCTCGGAGAACTCCTTCACAAGCTTGCCAATAGTAAGGTAATCTTCAGTTTCCAGGTAGCCACCCCAATCATCCACGTGACGGTCAAAGCCAGCAGAGACTGCAATAACATCACCAGTATGCTCACTGAGGAACTGTCTGATTTCGTCGACGAAATCTTGTCTCTCCATG
>JAXHUK010000008.1:0-3675 GCA_034189725.1 Chloroflexota bacterium
GCTTTATCCTGGCGGCCCTCGCCCTGGAGGCGCAGGTGATCTCGGAAGAACTGTATTCCCTTACTCTGACTGCTGCATTCATCACGATATTGATGACACCGTTCTCTTTGAGCCTGGCGTCACGGTTCTACTATCGAATGATCGGTGTGAGCAGGTTCTCCCGGTTTTTGTCTGCGGGAACCGATCCAGCAGTGTTGGAAGAAGGGGGGAAGCAGCTTGTTAACCATGCCGTTGTTTGTGGTTATGGCCGGACTGCACGGAATCTGGGGCGCGTGTTCGAGCGGCGGGGTTTTTCGTACCTTGTGATCGATATCGATCCCAGGGCTATTGGGTCAGCGCATGAACAGGCTATTCCCTGCATCTTTGGGGATGCGAGCAATTTTGACATTCTGGAGCGAGCCGAACTCAAGAAGGCGAAGGTACTGGTGGTAACCTTTCCTGACCCGATAGCTGCTCGACTGGCGGTTGAGAATGCTCGCCTGATCAATCCAAAGCTTGATGTGGTTGCGCGAGTGCATCGGGATGAGGATACCGATGCATTACGAAGGCTTGGCGTTGCTGAATTGGTGAGCCCGGAGGTAGAAGCAGGACTGGAGATAATTCGTCATACCTTACACCGCTTCGGCTTGACGTCTCAGGAAATTCAGTACATCGTCAATACGCTCAGGGAGGAAGAAGTTAGCGGTTGATAGTTGCAGAGTGCGGCGTTGAACAGCGCCATTATTCAGTGTAGAATAAAGCTGAATCAACTAGAGGAGAGGTATGCGGATGAAGGTGCCGAGATGTCGAGGAATGAGCGATCTAGTGCCCGGAGAGATGGCGAAGTTCCGTAAGGTAGAGGCCGAGTTTAGAGATTGCTGTACGAGTTGGGGCTATCAGGAGATCAGAACTCCCGTTGTGGAATATCTCCATCTGTTTACCTCGGCAGGGACACTTTCACCTGATATGCTGGGACGGGTGTATTCATTTCTGGACTGGGATGGGTGGAGTGGAGAGCGGGTTGTGCTGCGCCCTGATGGTACTATCCCTGTAGCTCGACTCTATGTTGAGAACTATACAGACACTCCGATTGTCAAACTGTTCTACGTGGAGAACATGTTTGCATTCGAGGGCACTGGTGAAGAATCGAGGGAATGCTGGCAATGTGGCGCGGAGCTGATAGGTGGAAACAGGCCCGAGGGAGATGTTGAGTTGATCTCACTGGCGAAGGAGGCTATCGAACGGTTGGGAGTCGGGCCCGTTAAAATCCGGTTAGCTCACGCGGGATTCTTGAAAACATTTCTCGAAGGATTGGGATTGAGCGGGGAAGAGGAGGCCGATGTCGTAGACCGCATCTTTTCAGGGGATATGGATGTGTTGAGTAACGTAAAGGGTAGAGGCCCCGAATTGGAGAAGCAGGTGCAGCTTTTGTTCGGTTTGAAAGGCGACTCCGCCGGTTTCGTGGAGAATCTGAGGGGTGTGTTTGCATCGTTCCCTGAACTCGGTCCCAGTCTCGATGAGTTATCTCGAATCGCAAGCTTGCTGACCTCGTTAGGTTTCACGTATGAGATCGATTTCACTTCGGGAAGAGGTTTCGAGTACTATACGGGTATCATCTTTGGATTCTATAGTGGGAAACGGAGGCTGTGTGGCGGTGGTAGATACGATAAGTTGATTCCTCTGGTGGGGGGTGGAGACGTCTGTGCTTCAGGTTTTGCCTTTTATATTGAAGAGCTAACGAAGTTGATTAAAGAACCCCCGTATCGGGAGAAGATTCTGGTTAAAGTAAGGGGGACTGACAATCTCAAACAATACCTCGAAAGCACACGTTTTTTACGGGACGCAGGTTACATAGCGGAGTTCGACCTTGGGTATAGAGATACTACCGGTTTTCGCTGGACAATTGACCTTCTTGATGAGAACACCGTCGAACTGACGGATCAGGTGACCGGTATAAAGCAGCAGGTGTCCACCCATGCTGAGTTATTAGCTGCTATAGGTAAGGCGACAATATAACTATCAAGATCGGAGAAGTCCTTCTCACAGACGAAAGGGAATCATTCTACCTGCAAGACTGGTGGGATAGTCAAAATAACGTATCCGTAAACGGCGGCTAAACCGCTTTAGCCTGTGTTGAAAAATGGGTAGTGACTATAATTGGATGGCTGATCGATAGGCTTAGCTCCCGGATTCGTTCGGGGTTCGCGAAAAGCGAAAAATGATCATTTGGTATGTGCGATACTAAACTCGGAGGAGGCTGAGTGCAAGTAAAACTGGCCCTGCCAAAGGGGCAACTCCAGGAGAGCACGGCTGAGTTGCTGAAGCAGGCGGGCTTTGCTATCGACGATTACAGTGAGGGGTCCCGTTCATATCGACCGTGGTGTGAGACATGCCCCAGCTTGTTCACCAAGGTGTTTCATGAGAAGGACATCGCTATCCAGGTAGCAATCGGGAACTACGATCTGGGCATATGCAGACTTGACTGGATAGAGGAACTTCTGGTGAAATACCACAGTGACGCTGTGGTCAAAATTCGCGACCTGGGCTATGGGATGCGTGCTATATATGCAGTCGTAGCCAGTTCGCATGCGGATAACTTGCTTGAGAAGGCGAAGGATGGCGAGCGCAGTCTGCGCATCGTCAGCGAATACCCCAATCTGGCGGAGGCCTTTGCCTTGAAGCAGCGGCTGCGGAGATTCCAGATATTCCCCGTTTGGGGAGCGGCGAGTAGCTACTCGCCGGAAAATGCTGAGTTAGCGATTGTAGCTGAAACTGCGCCACGTAGACTGAGGGAACAGGGGCTGGAGCCGATTGTGACCATTCTCGAAAGCGGTGCGTGCTTGATTGCCAACAGGAAAAGCATGGAGAGTAAAGAGTTGGGCCAGATACTGGAGGCGCTCTCCAATCAAGAAATCACAGATACTGACAGCGAGGAAGCAGCGCACCATGGTGGTGAAACGAGCGCAGGGAGCTATGCTATTGATGAGTCATTGGTCACCATAGCGTTGCCTGATGGCCACCAGCAACGACACACGATCGATTTTCTGGATAGGGCAGGAATAACAATCGAAGGGTATGATCTGGGCAACCCGAATCCCAGGCCACGAATGAGCCTGGATGGTGTCGCAGTGAAGGTGATCAGGCCGCAGGACATGCCGTTTCAGGTAGCCAACGGTAATTTCGATCTGGCTATCACGGGCAGGGATTGGTTGCGAGATCACCGCTTCCGATTTCCGGCGAGCCCGGTCGAGGAAGTACTGGAGCTTGGTTTTGGGAAGGTCAGGATTGTCGCAGTGGTGACACAGGATATGCCGGTGTCGACCACTGATGATCTGAGGAAGTTGCCGCGGGATTCCGTGCTACGGATCGCTTCTGAATACATCAATATAACCGACAAATACGCTCACGACAATCATCTTACCCCTTGCAGGATTATCCCCACATGGGGGGCGAGCGAGGCCTTCCTGCCTGAGGATGCTGATGTCCTCATCGAGAATACCGAGACTGGCTCGACTATCGCCAGGAACAAGCTTAAGATCATCGATACCCTGTTCGAGTCTTCGGCATGTCTTATAGGGAATAAGAATGCAATGAAGCGCCAGGATAAGCGCGAGAAGATATCACATATCGTTGACGTAATGCGGCGGGGCATTGTTAGTTGATGGTTTAACTGCAAAGCACAGAGAGATTCTGTGG
>JAXHUK010000080.1:0-5188 GCA_034189725.1 Chloroflexota bacterium
TAGAGTATCTTCGTATATATGGGGACGGATTGCCAATGACGCCGATAGGTCATATAGGGATTACTTTACCGATAGCGTACGTGCTCAGATTAAATTTGCCTGTAGCTGGTCTGTGCACCGTAATGCCAGACATAGTGGATAAACCACTGGAAGCGGTAGGAATAGGTGATGGTAGATATATCGCTCATACCCTGGTATTTGTAGCTCTGGTAACCGTTGCATTTTCGCTTTGGAAGAGGGTGTATGGGCTGGCGGCCTTGTTGGGCGGCGTATCTCACCTGCTGTTAGACTGGGTGGATGGTGGAATACCTGTACCCTGGTTCTATCCGTTTGTGGACTATGGTTTTCCAGAATGGGAGTTCGATCCACACGGTTTCTTTTCAAATTTATCCGGCACATTTGAAGCTAATTTCATTCTATCTCGAATGGGAAAAGAGATGATATGGGTAGCCGTTGCGGTAGTGACTGTGTTACTTTGCCTGGGGCTCTACCGGTGGTATAGAAGACGATGCAAGCAAATGGTATAACAGTGACTGGTGTACTATGGGTAGTTATGTAGTGGGCGATTAAAACCGGTGATAAGGAAACTGAGCGATGTTGTTGGAAGAGCAATGTTCAGAAAAACGTTAAGGCAACAACTGCGTAGTCCCCTTTACAGGAACGCGCTCTTTTTAATGACAAACAGGGGCGTCACCAGCGTTATTGGTCTTGTGTTTTGGCTACTAGCAGCCAAGCTTTATCTTGACAAAGACGTTGGGCTGGCTTCAGCCATCATCTCATCTGTCCTGCTGTTATCTTTGATCGCGACCATGGGGCTGGACTATGCACTCATCAGATTCTTGCCAAACGCAGGCAGGGATTCCGATGCTCTGGTCAACTCCTGTCTCACTGTTGCTGGACTGATGTCGATAGTCGTAGCCTTGGTATTTATCACCGGGATCAGTTTATGGTCGCCTGCACTATTATTTCTGCGACAAGACCCGGTTCTCATTGGCGCTTTTATTGTGTTCACAGTCGGATGGACCCTGTATGTACTTGTCAGCAGGACGTTTGTTGCCCGGAGGAGAGCCGGTTACAGCCTGGTGCAGGGCATTATATTCAACATATTCAGACTCATCCTGATCATTGTTCTGGCCACATTCTTTGCCGCATTCGGCATATTCGCCGCCTGGGGGATTGCCGTAGTAGTGGCTGTTGGTATCGCCACACTCTTGTTGCTCCCACGAGTACAAGCCGGCTATCGTCCTCTGCCGGTGATAAAGCGTGATGTGCTGAACGAGATGATGCGCTTCTCTTTTGCCAACTATGTCGCAATCCTGCTCTGGACTGCCCCTATACTTATCCTGCCCCTGATGGTGCTGAACCTGCTCGGGGCTGAATCAAATGCCTACTTCTACATCGCCTGGTCGATCGCCAACATCTTGTTTTCGGTACCCATAGCTATTTCTTTATCCCTGTTCACTGAAGGCTCGCATGATGAGGAGAGACTGGGCCGGGATACCAGAAGGAGCCTGAGACTCATCTTGCTCGTGATTGTTCCTTCAGTACTGCTGATTCTCCTCCTCGGCGACAAGCTGCTCTTTCTGTTCGATCCTGCATACGCCGAGAACGCTACCACACTCCTCTGGGTATTGGCCTTCTCTGCCGTACCGCTGAGCCTGAATCATATCTACTTCGGCGTGAAACGGGTGCAGATGAGGATGAAAAGCGTCATAGGACTGACCGCATTCATGGCAGTCGCCACCCTGGTACTGAGCGGGATTCTCTTGCCCCGAATGGGAATCTTGGGGGCCGGAATAGCATGGCTTTCAGCACAAAGCGCAGTGGCCCTGGTCATCATCATGCTGTGGTTACCACACATCAGGATGTATTCCTCGCGGTGAATCATCGATAGGCGAGGTATACAGGCAAACCTCCTTGTGTCCCGGCGGACATCTTCTCTCTCTATGGCCTTCATCGCTTGATTGGTCATTTCTGCAAGTAGACTGATTTTGTCTATCGAGTGGCAGTACTTTTTGCATTTGAGAAGCCTACCATCGTACCCGGGCAAACAATATATTTGACGTATACAAAACTCCCAGGCAAATCGCTATCATTAAAGTGTGAGGGTTCAGCCATCGGTATTCAGTTTCGGGGGCAGGGTCTTGTAGTCCCGAAAGTTGCGAAACTATATAGACCTGTGGCGAATATACGGTAGTGGGCAAGGTTAACCAGCGTTTCGGGTTCCTTTTACTGGCAGTACTTACACTGGCAGCGGTAGTCACAGCCTCTGTAGTCTATGCTGGCTCAACTAAGACTGTTACACCTGCAGTGACACCGACACCGGCGATTACGTCTACGCCAACTGCAGCACCGATACCAGAGTCTACTCCGATACCGACTCCGACTCCATCTCCAGCTCCAACAGCTACATCCTCAGCGACGCCGACTCCGATGTCTGAGATTACACCGACTCCCACGTCAACACCCGTGCCGACGCTGACGTCTACGCCAACAGCTACTCCGACCACTTCGCCCGGAGATAGCTGGGGCGATGAATGGGAAGGAGAAGATGCTCCATTGCCGTCACCTACGCCCACGGCCACGCCTACGGCCACACCCACGGCCACGCCTACGGCCACACCCACGGCCACGCCTACGGCCACACCCACGGCCACGCCTACGGCCACACCCACGGCCACGCCTACGGCTGCACCCACGCCTACGCCCACACTTACGCTGGTAATAGCAGCCTATGACTCCCCGAATCCGGAGGGGGCTGATTACGTCTGCGATGGGATTGATGATCAGGTGGAGATACAGGCCGCCATAGGGGATTTGGGTGGAGCAGCAGGGGATGTCGAATTACTCGGTGGGACTTTCTCTATCAGTGACACGATTCTAGTAGCCCGCTATGTAACTTTGGAAGGCGTCGGCTATGAGACAGTTCTTTACCTCGTCGATGATAGCAATTGTGACGTCGTAAGCAATCTGGGAGGAACCAGCTCCTGGAAGTCGAATGTAACCATAAGAAATCTGCGGATCGATGGCAACAAAGAACATCAATCAGCCGGATCCGGAATCAGTCGCAGTGGATACCATGCCTTATATGAGAATCTGTGGGTCGAGAACTGCTATAAGAGGGGCATCAGTCATAACTGGGGGGATTACACCAGGATCGTGAACAATGTAGTTCGGGATTGTGATGGTAGAGGTGTATTCCTCGGTGAAACCTACGAAGGGGAAATCGTCGGTAACCTCATCGAAAACTGTGGGATCACACCCGGGGGGCAGGAGACGGGGAACGAAGATAGAGCAATCTCGATATATCACGGCGGGAATAATAGAATAAGCGACAACCATATCAGCGGTGGCGGCTACAACAGGCAGATAGGTGCCTGGGATAGCCCATACGTAGAGATCAGGGATAACACGTTGCAAGATGGGCTTTTCATGGGCATCGCTCCCCATTCACAATATGCAACGATAATTGGTAATACTATTACTGGCTGCGGGGAGAATGCTATCGACCTCTGTGGTGAGGACGATTGCTGGGTAGAAGGGAATTTCATTAGTGGTGTAATGGGAGGAAATGAGAATAGCGGGATATGCATGAACACAAGTAGAACGACCGCTGTCGATAACTACATCGAGTTTTGTGGCAGGGCAGGTATTCATCTGGGGAATTGTATAGACCATAGAGATAACTATATTCTCAACAACACCATACGAAACTGTGGCCAGGATGGCAATGGTGTGGCTGGTATCTGGCTGCAATCATACACTGGGAACGTACTCTCGGGAACGGTGATAAAAGAAAATACCTGCTTCGATGACCAGGAGACCCCGACTCAGCACTATGGAGTTCTTCTCAGTGCCAGCGAAGGCTGTTCTATCGACGACGTTATTATCGAAGATAATTATCTGCAAAACAATGGGACTTGCGGGATCGAAATATGGGGTGAATCCAATATCCTGAATCTTACTATCAGAAGCAATGCGGGCTACATCACCGAGAACTCCGGGACAGCCACGATTGCCAGTGGCAGCACATCCGTCGCGATAGATCACGGGCTGGATGTGGCCCTCTCTGATGGGGACGTCGTAGCTGTCCCAACTACGCCTTTGGGCAACGCTACTGAGTTCTGGGCCGGTGATTACACGTCAACCCGGTTCATTCTCTACGTGGACAGTGACCCTGGACAGGATATTGAGTTTACATGGGATGCTGAATACCACTGGCCGTGGTGAGTTGGGTTGAATAGACGGGACCTGTGATTGTTTTCAGTTGACTGATATTTATGAACTGCATTGAATATCGTGTTCCATTTAACTATACTGCATGGAGAAATGGACAATGATACTACCATAGAAGCAGTGGTAAAAAAGGGCCTTTGCACCGGCTGTGGCACCTGTGTGGGGATTTGCCCATTGGATGCGATCGAGATGACGGTAGACCATCTCAGGGGAATTTACGTTCCTGCATTGGACAGAGAAGAGTGCAACGAATGTGGGATGTGCGTCGATGTTTGCCCTGGACATAATGTTGATTTCAGGCAACTGAATCTGGAGATATTTGGCAAAGAACCTGGGGATATTCTCCTGGGTAATTACCTTAACTGTTACACTGGCTATGCTGCCGATTCTGACATCAGGTATAACTCAGCCTCTGGGGGCCTGGTAACCGCGTTACTCATCTTTGCCCTTGAGGAGGGTCTCATAGACGGGGCTTTGGTCACAAAGATGAGAGACGACAGGCCACTGGAGCCAGAGCCGTTCATTGCCCGAACGAGGGAGGAGATAATTTCCGCCGCCAGGTCAAAGTATTGTCCTGTGCCAGCGAACATAGCCGTTAAGGAGATTCTCAAGGCCAGAGAGGGTGAAAGGTTCGCTGTGGTTGGTTTACCCTGCCACATACATGGAATAAGGAACGCTGAAAGAGTTAACAAAACACTAGCTGAGAGGATAGTTCTCCATGTTGGATTGTTCTGTGCCCATACTGATACGTTTGCATTAGCCGAGCTTGTATTGCAAAAACACCGCATTGACAAGGAGCACGTTGCCAGCTTTGATTATCGAGGTTGCGGATGATAAAGCCGATCAGGGTTTTAAGGTTTATTTGGTAGACAATGACCCTTCGTTATGTATTGACTCACCCAAGATAGATGAGTTGACAAAACACCCAAATATCGAGGTTTTGTCGTATTCA
>JAXHUK010000081.1:0-3133 GCA_034189725.1 Chloroflexota bacterium
TATATAAGCTCTGCACTCTACAATGCAGAGCTTATATACCTGAGCTCGCTTTTCAAAGGAATAAAGCTCTCAATCGTCTGGCTCTGCGTGATAACATGCAGGTTCTGCCCGTAAGCCAGGAGCAAAGCGCTTCGATTCAAGAGGTCAAGATGTCCACCAAGCTTGCTCTTCGTTCGCCGTATTCCCTTTGCTACCGCTCTGATCTTACCCAAATCCGGGGTATAGAGGGTGATAATGCTATCCGCCTCTCCCAGATTGGTTCGCTTGAGTACTATGGCTTCGGTTTTATACGTCCGGGGGATAGTCATTATACCTGCCATCCCTGATTACATACCAGATGCTCATAGTTCTTTCCATGTATCTCTGTCAATCCCTGCTTGTCCTAGAATTCTGGAAAGAACTTCCTTTATCATCTTGATGAGGATCATTAAGTCTAAGAGTGTCCTCATCTTTAACTGTTGCTTCGTGCTTTCTACGTTACCTGGACAAACACGAAATCTATCTACATTTCGTGTCTACCTTCCAGGGCATGAGACAGGGTTACATCATCGGCGTATTCCAGATCACCTCCCACGGGTAAACCACGGGCAATCCTGGTGATTCGAATGCCTAGAGGTGATAGCAATTTCTGGATGTACATTGCCGTCGCCTCTCCTTCGAGGTTGGGATTTGTAGCGAAAATGATCTCGCCAACAGCGTTGTTCTTGACTCGCTCCAATAGCTCACCGATCTTCAGATCTTCGGGGCCGATGCCATCCATCGGAGAAAGCACTCCATGAAGTACATGGTATACTCCCTTATAGCGACCGGTGCGCTCCAGGGCGAGAATGTCCAAAGGTTCTTTAACTACACAAATAACACTATGATCACGTTCCTCATTGGCACAGATTGTACAGGGGTCAGTAGCAGTGATATTGTGGCATAGCGAGCACAGGACTGTCTCCACCTTGACAGCAATTATGGCCTCAGATAACGCTCGCGCTTCTGCCTCAGACGTACGCAATACGTAATATGCGAGCCGCGCGGCGCTCTTGGGCCCAATCCCGGGGAGTTTACCTAATTCCCCAATCAAGCGCGAGATTGGCTCAGTACCAGGTATAAAATCTGTTCTCAAACCTTTGTATATCCTTTATAAAGCTCAAGTTTAGTGACAAAACTGTAAGCGTCCAACTATTAGCTTTCAGCGACCAGCCAGGTGCCAGAGATCATCGGTGCTTACAAAACCCTCCGATTCTGCCCCTGCTCCCCGACAAATGACTGCTGAGAGCTGAATACTGCTTCTTAAAACAGTCCAGGTACCTTAAGCCCCCCTGTTAAACCACCAAGCTGGTTAGCAGCGAGCTCTTTGATTTTTTCCATTCCCTCATTGACTGCAGTCAGCACGAGATCTTCCAGCATTTCCACATCTTCAGGATCGACTGCGTCAGGAGAGATTTTAATCGAGCACAACTTCTGTTGTCCGCTGACAACAACGGTCACCGCACCACCACCAGAACTCACCTCCACCGTAGCTTTCTCCAGCTCCTCCTGAGCTTTGGCCAGTTTTGCCTGTAGCTGCTGCGCCTGGCGCATCATCGCCTTATTCGTCATCAGTATACTCCTCTTCGATGATTTTAGCTCCCATCCTCAAAGCCTCATCCACCACAGGATTGTGTACTCGCTGCCTTGCCTTTTTAGGGGTAAGGATACAACGTACCTGATAGGGAACCCCGAACACATCCTGCAGTTTCTTCTCCACCAAATGCCGATACTTACGGTCCTCGATCTTGGACCTGTGGTATTCATAATAGAAACCCAGCACCAGTGTGTCTCCTTCAAGCGCTATAGCCTCACAAGCCCTTCTGAGCAACGCATCCAGATTCCCGTTAGATCCGACCCCTCGACACGCATCGATGAACTTATCCCAATTGCTACGAATCTGGTCTATGTTTTGAGTGGATTGAGCATCGGGAACCTCATCAACACCAGTAGGTGATGGTTCTTTACCTGGCGGTATTTCTACCCTGGAATCCTCGTTCACCGGCGCTTGCGGTGCGACACTTATCTTGCTGCCGTCCCGCTCCTTGCTGATGCCAGCCCTCTCATCGTAAGCAGCCCTTTGGGGTTTGGCAGTTTTTTGAGGTTTTTCTACTGCAGTCAGGGCATAATCGATTAGTGCAAGCTCCAGCGGCAACGTTTGTTGTATATCCGTACGCGGATCAACCTGCACAAACAACCTGATTACCTTTGATATCTCATCTATCGATGCCTCAGTCACAAGTTGCTTCATCTCAGTCACAACATCAGCGGGGAAATCTGTTATTTCCGCAACGCCGGCCTTGACCATAAGCAATCCGCGCAGATACTCCACCAATGCATGATGAAATTGACGAATATCGAAGCCATCCAGGGAGACACTATTTATCGTCGCCAATCCGGCAGCAACATCTTTATTGAGGATGTTCTCGACCAATTGATGGACGCGCATATCACTTATAAGCCCAAGCTCTTCGCCAACCTCCCTTGAACTAAAACTCAAACCGTAATGAGTAGCAAGTTGTTCCAGCAAATTCTCCGCGTCGCGTAGACTGCCCGTAGCACCTTTGGCAACCAACATCAGTGCCTGGGAATCGGTAGTTATGCCTTCCTGCTCACATATCTCGTTCAGCTTACTAACAATGGCTGACTGCGAAAGTCGGTGAAAATCGTACCGTTGACATCTCGATAGTATCGTCAGCGGCACCTTGTGTGTCTCTGTGGTAGCTAGGATCAATATCGCATGAGGTGGCGGCTCCTCCAGAGTCTTAAGCAACGCATTAAATGCAGGCTCGGTCAGCATGTGTACTTCATCTATGATATAGACCTTGTATCTAGCTTGACCAGGGGCATAGTTGATCTTCTCACGCAGGTCTCGGATTCCCTCGATACTCCGGTTTGATGCTCCGTCAATCTCGACCAAATCCATTGCCCGACCCTCATTAATCGCCTGGCACATGGTACAGGTATTGCAGGGTTCACCCCGACCGTTCTCGAGACAATTGACCGCTTTTGCCAGAATTCTTGCAGTAGTGGTCTTTCCCGTTCCCCGTGGGCCACAGAACATATAGGCATGAGCAACTCGTCCTGTCGCCAGAGCATTCAATAGTGTCTGTAC
>JAXHUK010000082.1:0-14441 GCA_034189725.1 Chloroflexota bacterium
TTATGGAAGCGCGGCCCGTGCGAGGGTAATGAAATATAGTTGGGAGGTATAGTTCTATGGCAGTCGAGCATGTAGCGGGAAAGAATATTGGTTCTGTTATGTTGTATGCGCTGAGCACGTGCAGTTGGTGCAGAAAAACAAGGAACCTGCTGGAGGAGATGGGAGTGGAGTATGATTACGAGTATGTTGATCTCCTGCCAGAAGCGGAAAGGAAGGAGACTCTGAAGAACATGGAGCGTTGGAATAGCAGTCGTTCTTTCCCGACGATGGTGATAAATGGCAAAGTCATCGTAGGTTTCGATGAGCCGCAGATCCGTCAGGCGGTGCAACAATGACTATTGACGATACGGTGAATCCATCCGAAGTTGATGAGCATTATGAACGGCTTAACAGGGCTGCGGAATCACGCGGATATCATCTCAACCCAGATATAGAATTTACCAAGGAACTCGTGGAAGGTTTGATCACAAACAGAAAGAGGTATGGCTATCAGGCATGTCCCTGCCGTCTTGCTTCGGGCAATAAAGAAGCCGACCGCGACATTATATGTCCATGCGTATATCGAGATCCCGATCTTGAAGAATACGATAGTTGTTTCTGCGGTCTCTATGTTTCGCAGGCTGTAATCGACGGAGAGAAGTCTGTTCGTGTTGTGCCCGAGCGGCGTCCGGTAGACCGATAGTGACAGCTGCGGGAATGAGAGAGGAGAGGTGGAATATGCTTGAAGGAAAACGCATCGCACTCCTTGTTGAGGATGATTTCGAGGATTCCGAGCTTGTCGAGCCCATGAATGCCATGAAGGAGGCCGGATTCGAAGTGACACTCGTCGGCAGCGGTTCGAAAACGTCCTATCGGGGCAAGAGGAGAAGGGCGACGGTCAAGGTAGATACGACGGCTGATATGGTCAAGGCCAGTGATTTCGATGCTATCATCGTACCCGGAGGATATGCCCCTGATAAAATGCGGATGCATCAGCCGATGATCGATCTGGTTAAAGATGCTTATGCACGGGGAAAGATCATTGCCGGCATATGCCATGGACCACAGCTTCTTATCTCTGCGGGGATTGTAAAAGGAAAGACGATGACGTCCTGGCCTTCAGTGGCGATTGACCTGCAAAACGCAGGTGCCAGGTGGGTCGATGAGCCTCTGGTCAGAGACGGTGCCGTCATTACTGCGCGTAAGCCAGCCGATATACCACAATTCAACGCTGCTATTATCAAGGCATTGAGTGAGTAAAAGTCTGTGAGGTCTGGTACCGTAGTAGTTGATTGCGTCACGATAGTAGAACTATCCCGGCCATCATTCCCTGGGGCACGGTATCAGGATCGCTATCCCTGGTGATTTTTTCGATCTGCCAGTTCAGTTTCCGGCTCAGTTCAAAGAAATTGATCCCGAGGCCTGACATAGAGGGCCTGGCAAGGTCGGGAAAGCGACACGTTCCGCTCTCTTCGAGGGCACTGCACTTTACATAATTATCACAGAAAAGCGGCTTGCATGATCCCGCTGCGATGCCTTTGGCATTACAGTAACCGCTGTTTCTGGCGAACGTTTCAATAGCTGCGGCCAGTTCGTGTATCTGCCGCGCCACATCTCGCCGTTCATCGGTGAGCAGTATTTGCGTGGGGACATCGATCTTGAAAACGAGAGCATGGCTGTAGTGCTGCAACAGTATCCTGAACTCGCCGGGTTTCATGGCATGGGGTGGGCAATTCATTGACTGCCCGTAGTTGGGACATTGCGGCGGCTCGCACATCAGGGCAAAACGGTCTTCGACCGCGATCGCTTTAGCAGATATGATTCTGACATCGCTTGTTCCAAGCTCAAGGTTGCCATATGCTGATGTAAGTGTGAAACTTGTATTCGTAGAATGAAGTTCTATGGCGTTTTTCCCCGATTCTTCCAATCATCCCACATTCGCTCGAATCCCATCAATACTATCCCGATGGACATCGATAATTCTGCAGCCAGGATATAGGGATTTGGCTCTGCAAGCCATATCCTCCCGTAAATATGTTCGGCCACAAAAAGGGCTATAAGTAATCCACCGAACACAATGAGCAATCCGTTGCCAAGCATCTCCCGAAACCGGTGGTTCGGCAAAAGCAGAGCAGCAAGCACCAATACTCCTACAACCACCGCGATGATGATACTCGCAATCTCTGTGATATTGATACTCCCAATCTCCATACTATCACCTCAATTCATTTCGATGTTTACCCGGATGACTGATATAGCTCTTATAGTAAATGTGATATACGATTCCCCATCGTACCGATCCGTTTCGGTCAGACCATTATAAGAATGAGAACGGTGCTCAGTATCGCTGCGCAGCAACAATCAGATATAAAGGCATGAAGTCACAAAGAATCGTTCCTGGGACCTAAGGCTTTGAGATTTGAAATTTGTATTTATATCAGTTTTGGTGGATGGCATTGGGTGTGTATTATTCCCGTGATACCAGTTCCATGTAGTCTACCTGAGAGAGGTAGGGACACAGCGGCACTATTCCCGGATCATTCCGTAACGCTGCAGCAAAGGCCATGCACGTAGGGAAGCCGCATTCCTTACAGTTGCTCTTTGGCAGGAGTTTATAGATGTCGAGGACGTTTGGAGGGGTTCTCTTGCCCTCGAAATTGGGCTCTATTCCGTTTCTGCGATTCCATATATCGTTGATCGTATCGATTATGTCGTTGACCAGTTCCTGAGCATCTTCCCTGCACTCAACCGGTGCCACGACAATTTCATGAGGCCTGAATGCATATTTTCTCTTGTCCTTGCCATTGCACAACAGGACCCTGGCACTGTGGTCGTAGTTGTAGCTCCCCAGTTCGGTATTTATGAAAGGAAGCACCTCGCTGATATCGTCCTGCAAATCGACATATACGCAAAAAAAGATAGCATCCGGGTGGCAGGCCGGTGTGACGAGTCTGAAATCGTAGTTATGGATCAGTTGTGTGGACATTGGATTATCTCCTTGACTATTTTATATCATATATCGCGACATTTTGCCACTTCATCTTGACTTCTTCGATAAACTCAGGAAGGCTTGACGAAGGAGCATTTGAAGTTCAGTCTGTTCGGACAGAAACCGAAGGGCTCACCATGAGTTGATGAAGGCAAACAGTCATGGGTGATTGCTATAAAGAAATAGCGATGTATTCCAACTGACTTGTGACTACAGGGTATAATAGAGAATCCTGTGAGCTCTTCTTACAACCGGGAAAAGCCCTGTGAGCCGGAAAAGCGCACGATGCCTGAGTGCAAGTTTTTTAATTTCCTCAGATTGGATGAAGTACCATTCCTCCTTAAGACGGATCCCTTCAGCCCATCTCTCGATTGCCCTTGCATCGTCAATGCCCCACTTGATCACTGCCCCTGTCTGTTTTATTAGAGGATTGCGCTTGACGTGTTTTGCAGTCAGTGTGCTGTACGCGTCGAACACCAAACTGCACCCCGGGAATTCCTCTCTCAGCTTGAGAACCAGTGATTTCACCTCCTCTTCGCTCAAATACATCATTAAGCCTTCGGCGACCACCAATACGGGACTGTTATTGTGGGTAATGGTATCAATCCAGCGCAGGTCGGTGACTGAAGACGGAATCATGTGGTATCTATCTGTTTCCTCAAAGAAGATCATTCTGAGGTCAATGACTTCAGGAACATCCAGGTCATACCATTCGGCTTCTCTGTTGTTTACCCTGGTATAGCGACTATCGAGGCCACACCCGAGATGAAGCACCACACTCCCCGGATTGCTGTCGAGAAATTCCCGCACATAGTCATCGATCTTTTTTGCTCGAATGCAGAGCGTGAGTCGTGTTCCTGCAGTGATTTTCAGGTGTGAGAAGTCATACTCTATGTGTTCCAGGATATCTCGGGAAACCTGATCATCTAAAACTGATCGAGGGCATCCGAAGGCTCTGGAATAGAGCGTAATGAGCAGAGTCTCTTGCTCTGCGGTTAATCGTATCTTTTGTTTATGGTTTGGCATAGTAGTTACCCAGTGTATGCCAGTCTCTTGTCATTCACTACGCTGTCACTATCGTCTGTTACAACATCACGGTTGTTTTCTGAGCAAACGCTCATGGGCAGTTGCCCACCATCGAATTATGAAAATAGAAGTAATGACACCGTTCGTGGTGAGCCTGTCGAACCATGAACGACCCTTCGACAGGCTCAGGGCGAACGGGATAGGTCTATTTTCTGAGCTATAATTGGCTAATCCAGTTCTTCGCGCAGGATTTCATAGAACTTGTCACGTGCTTCTCTTTCGATCCAGGGCTTATGTCCGCAGTTCTTGAGCAGAATGAATCGAAAGCTCTTGAGTACGGAGGAGAGCGGTTTTTGTACTCCTTCAGCGGGATGTGGATCGTAGTCGCCGTGGATTGCCACGACAGGACATTGGATTCGCTGTCCGAGTTCCAGCAATTTCCCGCTCTTTCGCATCTCCGAGGCATCGTTCCACACGTTCTGATAGATATGGTACTGGATATCCAGATACTCATCGTCAACGGGCAGGGGATTGTAGGCATCGGCCCTGGTAAACAGCTTGCCTAATCGAGCAAAGGGTGTGTTCTTGTCGCCTGTCGAGGGATCATTTAATGTTACCAGCAGGGAGGTGATCCCTTCCCGTTCTGGCTCGCTGAGGCGACTTAACCGAGTCTCATGAATATCGGCAGCATACTGCTCTTCGAAGCTACCACTTCCGATGAGTACCAGTTTTCGTATGATTGTGGGATACTGTGCAGCACATATAAAGCTGAGCCACGCTCCCCAGGAGAACCCGATGAGGGTGATGGGAGGTTTTCCGCTCTGTTCCAGGACAGTTTTCAACTCTGCGACCTGTCCTTCGAGCGACGGCGCTGTTTGAAGCGGTTCCAGGATGCCCCGGCTCAGTGCGAGTTCACGAGCTACCGGTGCCATCTCTCCTGCCGCACCGGGACCACCGTGGATTACGGCTATACTAAAGGGGGCATTCCCATATATTCTTGGATTTTTCACAGATGTTGTCAGCTTTGCTCAAACCGCATGCGGAATTGATGTTGGACGGTGTGTGCTGTGCCGCCCAATTATTGATTATGCCGGAAATATCTTATATTGCAAACAAGATGAAGCGTACCTGTAAAAAAGATACATGCCCCTGGTGATATTCACTTCACAGCGGTTTGACCGGCACACAGATATCGACGATGTGTTTGCCCTCAGGGTGTTCATTGGGGTCGTTGAGGTACAACTCGTAGCAGGGGCCGTCATCAGGTTGATAGCCGCTTTCAGGTAGCCAACCCCCAAATACAGCGTTCCACGCATCTCCGTACTCATCTGGTTGTAGCTCAAAGTGGGCTACGGCGTACTTGCCACCGGCGATTGTCTTTCTCCCGATCTCACCTTCCGCGGGAGTGTCCTGGGGCACAGTGATGCAGGCGTCTACTCTAAGTTTGTCATCATCCGTGATCTCAGGTTCGTCGTAGTATACTGTCAATATCTGAGTTTCAGGGAAGTTCAGCAGCCCTCTGGGGCCGGCCCATTTCATCAGCCTTTCAAAGAGCTGCCCGAAGAGTTCAGTGTCTCCCTGATAGCGGCCGATATGCCTGACATAGGCCACGTGGAGTTCTGGCATGTCCCTGACTTCGACATCCGCCTGGATTTGAGGTTTGTCCTTCATTATGACCCTCCATACCTGTTTTATAGTTGTATCCTGAGTATAGGAGGAGGAAACGTCGAAGTCTTTTCCCGTCTTGCTAAGGGTTTCACTCTCGTTGCTATCCGTTTTGCGAATCTTGCGATCTTCCAGACACCCGTAGGAACGCCACTCACTGGCACTCATGTGGAAGTAGTCCCTGAATGCTCTGGCAAATGCAGCCGAGCTTGAGAACCCGCATTCGAAGGCGATTTGTGTAATGGATTTCTTGGGGTTGCCAATAAGCTTCGCTGCCGCCTTCTCGATGCGAATTCTCTGAATATACTGGCTCAAGGTCTCGCCGACCATCGTCCGGAATATTCGATGGCAATGGAAGGGGGAGAAACCGGCTACGGCGGCGAGGTTTTCGAGAGACAGATTGGTATCGATGTTGGCCTCGATGTGGTCAATCACACGGTTGATGCGGGAGACATACTCCCCTCTCAGTTGTTTTCGTTTGACGTCGTTTATCTGGGTTTCAGTCATAGGGTTGTGCTCACTCATATTCGATGACCTTTGGAAGGTCCTTCGCCATGTTAATGCAGAGTGTAACGTCCTTTAGTGTAGCCATAATCTTAGTATACTGCTTCTCCTTATTGACTGCGACAACTTTTTCAAATGATTCTTCCGGCGAAGAGTTCGAGAACATTTCGAGGGTATCAATACCCGCGTCAAGGATAATTCGTGCGAATACAGGGCCAACTCCTGCGACCCTGACTAAATCCGATAGCTTGGCCAGTTCCAGCAGGTCGTCGGGGGACACATTCACCAGCCTGGACAAATTCTCTCTATCGTTCCTGGTCGTCGTTTTTTCGAAGAGGTGTTTTGTGTTAGTAATGCCAGCGGTTGATAGCTTTTCCAGAGACTCGTGGTTTACTCCTGGGAACTCCTTGAGGTTTACCGGTTTCGGCACATAGCTATTTGCTTCTCTCCGCAGAATCATGAGATAGTCCTCAGGCAACCCTGATTCGCGAGAAAACCTCTCTATTTTGTTCCGGGTACTCAAGGCATCTATAAGCTCTTTCAGATTCCTGATATCCCTAGACGCCAGCACCCCGAAACGATCTGCGATGTTTTCTTTCAATACCTTACGTCCGGGCAGCAGTTCACTGGTTTCCAGGATGTGCCTGAATCTGTCCAGGCTGAAGTTCTCCAGGTCGATGTGATAGTGGGTTGCCATGGGATGCCTCCTCTAGCTATTTGGGCTTCGCTATCACATCTGCTCGCCGATGGGTGGGATATATCCTTCTGATCCCTTAACCGCGTGAGCAGTTGCTAGCTGCGAACCTCTGAATGATAGATAGGCCCTGTTTGATATGCAATGATATGCAATTGCTGCAGGCATAGTATCACTATTCGTTATGAAATGGTAGAGGCACAGATTATGGTGAAAAGCGGAGAGTAAAACAAGGGCATCCAGGGACGGGAAAGGTAAAAGCTACCTACGGTCGTTGTCCTTGGTGTAATGGAAATAACCCCCGATGTTATGAAGGCGGGGAGTAATTGGGCGGGAATCCTTCTCTTGGGCTATAAACACGATCTTACCAATCGTATACTCATCATTACGATTGACAGGAATGGCTTTCATAAAAAAAAGCTCTAGCCAGGGATTCGCCCCGGCTAGAGCTTTTATCCTGGTTCTATTTAGAGACTGGTTTGAATTGGTAGAGGGTTACTTCAGGTGTAGCATCTAAAAAGTCTACCTCTACTCGCATCCCCGGATACACATCATCTGGCTTGACACCAACGATGCGACTGGTGATCATCACCCCTTCATCTAAGAGCACGAGGGCTACCACGTAGGGTACGTCATCGGCAAAGACGGGGTGGTAGATTTGATAGTACACACTATATGTGTAGATTTCCCCTGTACCTTTTGCTTTAACCCACTCTGGCTCACCGAGGCACACAGGACAGAACATACGGGGATAGAATATGTAGCTCCTGCAGGACTTACACTGTTGGATGATGAGCTCATGTCGCTTACATGCTTCCCAGAAGGGCACAGTATCCTGATCGGGCTTGGGTAGTGGTTTTTGGTACTCCGTTGTCATTTCTTGACCTCCTTCTAGCTTGGGTGGGGACTGAGAATTGTAGTTGCATGGGAGCTCATAATTCCCCCGTTACCGCTGACGAGACAGATATTGACATCCTTGACCTGCCTTTCACCGGCCTCACCCCTCACCTGCCACACACCCTCTTCTAGGGGTGTCATACCCTGGTGGTACCAGGCTGACAGCTCACCACCACCGGTGTTTATGGGGAGACTTCCTCCCGGGCCCAGCCTTCCTGGTTCAGCACAGTATGGGCCGCCCTCTCCCTTCTTGCAGAAGCCATAGTCTTCGACCTGGTTAAGCACCGTGAAGGTGTAGCAGTCATAAAACTCACAGACATCAACGTCATTGACATCGACTCCAGCCATCCTGAAAGCCTTGTCCCCTGAATCTCTGGCACGCGTGGCATAGACCGGGGTTACATCCAGCCTTGCCTGGCCGAGATCAAGGTAGCAGTGATGAGCCTGGCCAATACCCCAGATGTAAACGGGGGGTTTTTTCATAGCTGCGGCTCGTTCCGCTGACGTGACGATGATACAACCTGCCCCATCAGAGATAAGGCAGCAATCAACCAGGTGGAAAGGCCAGGTTACCCATCGGGTATTATGATAATCCTCTAGTGTCATTTGGCGTCCTCGCATCATCGCCCCAGGGTTCATCTGGGCAAAAGCGCGCTGGGCGACGGCAATCGCACCCAGTTGGTCGTGAGTAGTGCCGTAGAGGTGCATATGGCGGCGAGCGGCCATGGAATAGGGAGCTGAAGCCCCAAAATTACCTGCCGGGCCATCCCACTGACCCAGTTCTAGAGCAAAGGCTCCGGGACCCATCTGAAACGGATTGTCTGCGTAAATGATAGCAACGTAGTTAGCAAGACCCGCCTCAATAGCTCCCATTGCGTTATGCACCATTGCCCCGGCAGTCGCTCCACCTAACTGCATATCAGAGCCGATGCCAACTTCCAACTGCAGATACTCGGCTACCTTCCACCAGCCCATGCCCATTCCAGACATCATGCCTACTCCAGGCTGTAGGAGGAGACCATCAACATCTTTCTTTTGCAGGCCACAATCTTCTATAGCTAGCTTAAAGGCCTCGGCTGCTAAGCCAATAACACCTCTACCAGCAAGCCTTCCTTGGGCAGTTACGCCAATACCACAAATTGCGTATTGTCCTTTGGCAATCATTTAAACCTCCTGGACTCATTCTTGGGATACTCTAAGTCAACCGTACCAAAAAAAACCTAGGTCACAGCATCACCACCCTTCCAGAATTGGAGTTGGCTGTACAATATCTGAAACCTTGCTCGGCCTATTTTATTTAATCTCACTTACCAACTTTTGTCAAGTCTTGAATTTTCAGTCATCATAAATCATAAATAATGAAAACAGGAGCCCTTATTCCCATTGACTTTCAACGGTGGTCGAGGATTATAATAATCTCAGATGCGAATTATTTAAGGGGGGGGGGAATGGCTAAACTCACTCAGGAAATGAAGGATTTGATAGCAGCGCAGCAGTGTTATGTAGCAACAGTGAACCCTGATGGGACACCTAATGTAGGTCCCAAGCGGAGTACACGGGTGTTAGACGATGAGCACATCGTTTTCAACGAGGGAACCGGGAGGCAAACGTGGGGAAATATCGAGCGAGGCTCAAAGGTAGCTATCGCTGTTGCAGATCGGGATAAGCTTCAGGGATACCGTTTTCTCGGGACTCCCGAGGCCATTGTTTCCGGTTCACTGTATGATGAGGCGGCAGCGATGATGCAGCAGCTGGGTGTCCCACCACCAAAAGCGGTGATCAAGGTAAAGATAGATAAGATATACAATCTTGGTGTACCAGGGGCGGGTGAAGAGATACTGTAACCAGTTGCCGCTCATTCAAGTTTGAAGGTTACAAGCTGTCACGGTATTCCTTTATGTAACTTTCGACAGCTTTTGCCGGCTGGTAGATGCCGAAGTGGCCCTCACAAAGTATGTCGGCTTTTAATGCCAGTAGTCTGCTGAGGGATTGCTTTGCCTGTATCGGATCAGCTCCCCATCCCGGGAAATAGGGACCATGGATGTCCTGGCCGAAGAGCACTCTTTCATTATCAATGTCCAGGTATAATGCGATGCTGCCCGGAGTATGCCCCGGGATGTGGATTGTCTTGAGTTCGTACCTTGCGAACTGCAGTGTCTCCTCAGAGCCTTTCAGCCGGCAGTCGATATGGCAAGGAGTGTACGCAATGCCGTACGCTTCA
Source organism: Chloroflexota bacterium (assembly GCA_034189725.1). Lineage (GTDB taxonomy): Bacteria > Chloroflexota > Dehalococcoidia > SZUA-161 > SZUA-161 > JAXHUK01. The sequence continues at coordinate 9,976 of JAXHUK010000082.1, forward strand.
GCAGCTATTCCCTTACCTGCCTCTATTGCATCAGCATCCAGTTCATGAGCAATAATCTGGGCGCTGAAGACATCCTGGAACTGGTGAAGTGATCCGATATGATCGATATGCGCATGAGTCGCAATGACAGATGTTAGTTTATTGGGATCGAAACCGAGCTTTTCGATATTGGATACCAGCCTGTCGAAGCTCTTACCTGCCCCTGAGTCGATAAGTACAAGGTCACCAGCATCGAGCAGGTAGACACAGCAATCGTAAGGATGGGAGATATCAGCGTCGCCAATCAGGTAAATGTCTTTACATATTCTAGATGGGTTACTCACAAAAACGTACCTCCATGTTCGAGATGATGCTGTGCTCCGGGATATTCTGCTCTTATGACTGCTTTACTTTATTTAAAGCCGGGTTTTACCGTAGCGCAGGTTGATGAACAGAACGGGAAGTTGATGATGTTGAACATGCTTTGCAGCCATGACTGTTCGATCGATATCTTTAGAGAATAACGTATGGTGTAGCAACGAATGTGCAGAGGGGATGAATGATGTGTGTGGATGACCAGGTTGCTTACACTTTAACGGGGGATTCACCGATATCTATCCACCCTTGCCGAAGTGCGAGAACGACGGCGTGCGTGCGATCATTGGCGTCAAGCTTACCCAGAATAGTGGTAACGTGGTTCTTGATAGTCTGCTCGCTGATGCCCAGAGTGTGCCCTATCTGTTTATTGGAGTAGCCCTCTGCTACGTGTTTCAGTATCTCCGTTTCTCTGGGGCTAAGGGGTGTAGCCAGGGTTTCCATAGCCTTGCCCATCAGCGAGAGACTCTGGAATTGCTGCAGTACCTGCTCGGCAACCTTCGGTCTGTCAAGAAGGGCGTCGTTTATCGGGCGCTCGCCATTGCTGATTCTCTTTATCGCGTTGGACAATTCCTCACCGGTGACCTCCTTGCTTATATAGGCCACCACTCCCGATCTGATTGCCTGGAAGAACTGATTATCGTCGGGGTAAGATGTCAGGGCAATTACGGATACACCGGGGCAACGCGTAGTTATCTGTCGGCTGAGGTCGAGTCCTCGGAGCAATGGGAGATCGACATCCAGCAGCACGATATTTGGTCTGAAGGCCTCAACAAGAGCTAAGGCGTCAACACCGGGAGCAGAATCACCGACGACACTGATAGCGTCGTTTAGTGCTAATGCCTGCCGTACTCCCTGGCGGTACAGGGTCTGTTTGTCGATTATAAATACTGCGATCTTGTCCAATTCAACGCCTCATCAAACTTACCTAAGTAAAATACCACAATATGGCTAGTCTGTCCATAGTACTTTTTTCCTAGTGTTCACCAATCAGGGATATTCTCCACTGAATCCAGCATACCACACATCATCTTCCTGAAACACACCATGGACCTTGCCGTATCTGCCGATAATCCAGACATAACTTCCGCTGGCAAGAGAGTGATTCAAGATGCTGCACGACTGGGGTATCTCATTAAGGTAGGGACCTTTCTCATTACCCAGAGGTGAGTTGGCGTCACCAGGTGGTATATCCGGAGCGCCAGTTGGTCCTGTGCCTGGCGTGTTTACCAGCAATCCCATCCAGATAGCTGCATCCAGTATCTGCTGGTCTGTAGCTTGTGAACCAGGAGCATTCCACACCTCGCGCACGCTTTCACCGTTCACAATCAGTGCGTCTCCTGCGAACAGTGCCGAGTCACGGCCGTCTCGAGTGGGGTAGTTATGGACGGTGAAAGATCCCCCGGCTTCGTTCCAGCCAAGGCCACCGACATCATGACGATGTACATCGGCGTAGAATGTGGATACTATCGACTGGATGGTACGTTCGTCGGCTGCATAGCTCTCATCCTGGCCTTTGCCCCAGAATCCAAGCATATTGAGGGCTACTATCATCGCCAGTATTCCCAGAACAGCCAGCACGATCAACAGCTCTATCAGGGTAAAGCCATGCTGCTCCTGTAAATGTGCTTTATGCTTCACTCATATCGTCCATATACTTCGGAAACTGGTACCGGCGCTTTCTTGTTTTGCCAGTGGGAGCTATCACTCATACCTGATGCTACTGAGACTTATTCTCGGTTGCCCTATGCCCTTCGATGAATGGCCCTTCGACAGTCCCAGGGCAGCGGAATTAAGGTTGGCCTATTTTCGGAAAAAATGTTTTATTACAGTAATGAAAGAGTATCTCTGATTACTACCACTGTCAATAGGAATAATGGATTCCCTCACTGCAATTCTATAACGAGAGACCTCTATCGTGTCTCAGAGTGAGGTATCTGATCGGGGTCGTCTCGTTCTGAGTGCCCATAGAATGCAGACCATGAACACGCCTGTCATCCCAATGATGCCCCATTGGGAAAGGGCAGGGGCAGCGAGGCTATTCGCCTCATTCACGGTAAAGCCGTCGGTGAGGTTTCCCGTGCCATAGGGATTGGTAACCGAGACATCCCTTGTGCCGATGGCAGCACCGGCGTCGATGGTGATGGTAGCGGTTATCTGGCTGGGGTCGTCCACAGTGAAACCGTCGACAGTTATCTCTGTACTGAAATCAACTGCTGAGGCATCGGTGAAATCAGTGCCGGTGATGGTCACATCAAGGGTGGCACCCCGGATGTCCTCACTGGGGTCGATCGAGGTAATAGAGGGCAGTGCTCCCACGGTGAAGCTGTCAGTGAGGTTTCCCGTGCCAAAGGGATTGGTAACTGAGACATCCCGTGTGCCGATGGCAGCACCGGCGTCGATGGTGATGGTAGCGGTTATCTGGCTGGGGTCGTCCACAGTGAAACCGTCGACAGTTATCTCTGCGCTGAAATCAACTGCCGAGGCATCGGTGAAATCGGTGCCGGTGATGGTCACATCGAGGGTTGTACCCCTGATGTCCTGATTGGGATCGACTGAGGTTATCGTGGGCAGTGCCCCCACGGTGAAGCCGTCAGTGAGGGTATCGGTACCATCGGGGTTGGTAACCGAGACATCACGTGTGCCAACAGTGGCGGCGGCATCAATAGTGATCGAGGCCGTTATCTGGTTGGAATCGTCGACTGTGAAGCCGTTCACTGTAATCCCGGCACCGAAATCCACCGCTGAGGTTCCGGTGAGATTGGTGCCCGTGATAGTAACATCGAGAGTCGCGTCCTGAGCGCCCTTGTCAGGATCGACCGAAATTATAGCGGGCACTGCTTGCAGCAAACCATCAGCGTTCACCCGCTGAGCGTAGATGCCCGCAATGGCGATTCGGTAGTCTTCCCAGGTAACGATGGCGCCACCAGCGCCATCGCTTACTATGACGGGGTATCGCTGGTTGTTTGCGGCGTTAGAGATAGTGACGCCGTCCGCGGCCCATAGGGTAGAGCCATCAGTGTTTACTCTCTGGGAGTAGATGTTGGCATTAGTGAGGCCGTCGCGGTAGTCCTGCCAGGTGATGATAGCACCCCCTGAGCCATCGCTTACTATAGCGGGATTTTGCTGGTTACTTGCAGCGATGCAGATGGGAGTGCCGTTTGCGGTCCACTGGGGGACACCTGAAGTGGCAACCCTCTGAGTGTAGATGTCGTAATTAGAACCGCTGCGGCGATCTTCCCAGCCAATTATGGCGCCACCTGAGCCATCACTGACGATGGTGGGGTATCTTTGGTTGCCTGACTCGGTAGATACAGCGACACCGTTTGCAGTCCACAGAGGAGACCCCGAGGTGTCAACATTCTGAGCGTAGACATCCCAGGTATCGTTACGGTAGTCTTGCCAGGCGATGAGAGCGCCATTTGAGCCATCACTGATGATAACAGGTTCTTGTTGATCTTTTGAGGTGGTGCAGATGGCAACACCGTTTACGGGCCATTGGATGTTGCCTGAGTCATTTACCTTCTGAGCGTAGATATCCCAGTCGGAGTTGCTACGGTAGTCGTGCCAGGTAATGATAGCGCCGCCTGAATCATCACTGGTGATCGTGGGATTCAGTTGGTTCCAGGGTGAGCTACAGATGATAACACCATCTGGGTTCCACTGGGGAGTGCCCGAGGCGTTTACCCTCTGAGCATATATGTTTGACATACCGCCACGATAGTCGTGCCAGGTGATAATAGCACCCCCTGAGTTGTCACTGACGATTGAAAGACCTTGCTGATGGGCAGCAGCGGTGCAGATGGCGACGCCGTTTGCAGCCCACTGGGGAGTGCCCGAGGAGTTAACTCGACGAGCGTAAATATCCCAGTGACCGTTACGGTAGTCTTGCCAGGCGATGATAGCGCCGCCGGAGCCATCGCTGGCGATAGTGGGGTCAAATTGGTTACTCGAGGCTGTGGAGATGGCGACGCCGTTTGCAGCCCACTGGGGAGTACCGGAAGCATCCACCATCCGAGCATAGATATCCCAGTTACCATCACGGTAGTCATGCCAGGTAATGATCGCGCCGCCGGAGCCATCGTTGATTATGGCGGGGCGCTCCTGGTTAT
>JAXHUK010000083.1:0-5361 GCA_034189725.1 Chloroflexota bacterium
GGGAAAGAGATAGTTTACAAATCAGTCGCATCTTCGGACTTGTTTCTGGAGAACTTCCGTCCTGGCACCACGGAGAGACTGGGAATGGACTACGAGACGATACGCAAGATCAAACCAGACATCGTCTATGTCTCTCTGTTGGGGCATGGTTCCGCCGGTCCGTATCGCACATTTCCCGGATTCGATCCGCTCTTCCAGGCGCGGAGCGGCATTATGGTGGGGCAGGGGGGAATCGGCAACCAACCGGTATTCCTCGCGGTAGCAATAAATGACTACGGTGGAGCGATGCTCGGTGCCTATGCAGCGGTTCTGGGGCTTCTCGTTCGTGCTCGGACGGGGCAGGGACAACACGTCGAGACTGCACTCACGAACTCCGCTGCCGCCCTGCAGGTCACGGATTTTCTGGATTACAAGGGGAAGGTGCACAAGAATCGCGGCGGAGTCGACCTTTTGGGTTTGAACGCAACGTGTCGTCTCTACGAGACTGCTGATAAATGGATATTCGTACTCTGTGCCAAGGTGAAGCACTGGCGCAGCCTGTGCAAGGTTCTGGGCAGGGAGGAGTTGATTGCGGATCCCCGATTCAAGAATGAGAAGGCCCGTGAAAGTAACAACGAGTCGCTTGTAGCTATCCTTGAGAATGAATTTGCCAGGAGCCCGGCAGCGGAATGGCTGGATGCCCTCGAAAAAGCAGGGGTTCCCTGTGCTCCCCAGCTTGTGCTGGAGGATGTGCTCGAAGATCCCCACTGGCTGATAAATGAGCTCTGGGCTGAACACGATCACCCGGAACTGGGCCGCGCCAAGATGACTGGTCTTACAGCCAAATTGCGGGAGACACCGGGCAGGATATGGCGTCCGGCAGCGCTTCTGGGGCAGCATACCGACCAGGTGCTCACAGAACTCGGCTATTCTCAATCTGAAATCGCCGACTTGCGCACAAAGAAGGTTGTTGCTTAAGATATTGGAGGCCTGTTTGTTCCAGCAAATGACCAGGGGGGAGGTTGCGTTTTACGCAGCCTCCCCCCGATAGGTCGAAAAGCCTGACTACCTGTTGCATTTCCAATCCGCCAAGAGTATTATAGTCACGATTTCTGAAGTGTGTACAGGATTCGGCAGTAATACAGACAGGAGGTTGCTATGCCAGAGCTCAAGGATGGTTGTGTTAAACCTGCCAAGGGGCCGCTCGTGCCCACAGCTCAAGCAGCGAGCACGACAGGAGAACCAACGTCATTACAGGAGGTTCCCAGGATGTTAGCACGTGTGGGAAATGAAGCTATCGATTTCGAGGGAAACGCATTTGTTGCGGGGAAGGGATTTCAACCGGTTAAACTCTCTGACTATAAGGGTAAATGGATTGTCCTCTGCTTTTATCCTGGGGACTTCACCTTTGTTTGACCAACTGAACTGGCGGCGGTCGCCGCCCGGTATGAGGAGTTTAAATCTCTGGGAGTTGAAGTACTGGCAATGAGCACCGATAGCCGCTTTGTGCATAAGATATGGCAAGAGCAGGAACTCTCCAAAATGCTCAGCGGTGGCGTGCCATTCCCCATGCTATCGGATGCCGGGGGAAAGATTGGCATGGTCTATGGTATCTACGATGAATCCGCTGGTGTAGATATACGAGGTCGTTTCATTATCGATCCCGATTTTGTGATACGGGCAATGGAAGTCCTGACGCCTGAGGTGGGAAGGAACCCGGATGAGTTGCTCCGGCAGATAAAGGCATTCCAGCACGTACGTTCAACAGGCGAGGTAACGCCATCGGGCTGGCAGCCTGGACAGACGACGCTTAAACCTGGTCCTGACCTGGTGGGCAAGGTGTGGGAAGTCTGGAAGCCGTAACCAGAATTCGCCGGGTGGGTGAAGCGGAGCATTTCAAGCTAAATAAGTGGCGGGTTGCGTTTCACTCCACCACCCTACTTGTTTTGCGGATTCCCAAGCCAGCTAACCGCGACCTCGCTTTCCATCCGCCTAAATTCAGGATCGCCGGTGACTACCTGGCTCTCATGTATCATAGCGAGGGCAGCGGCAAAACAGTCCCCAAAAGCGATAGCGTGTTTAGCCTTTAGCCTGGCAGCCTGGTAGGTTAGCGGTTTGTCGGCTTCAACAAGGGTGATTGGGAGTTGATCCATCACAAGCTTGCTTTCCTCAGCAATGCGCTCTCCCTTTGAGCGATACAGAATGTAATAGACTTCGCCCCAGTTCACCATGCTCATCAGGAGCATGGTTTTGCCCGATTCTGCCTGAATCAGCAGTTGTTTTACCTGTTCTGCGCCAGGCTCGTCCTCAAAGTAAGCTATCAATGCGTAGCTATCCAACACCTTTTTACTGGTACTCATCGCTTTGCTTCTTCAGCCCTGTCCTGGAGGAGGGCTTTAAGCGCAGATTCACCACCCTTGAACATACCTTTTGCTTCCTCTACAGGGCTGGAGAGAAGAGGTTTGAGCACGATCTCCCCATCTCTCTCTGCAACCATCACCCTCGTCCCCGTGACGATATGATATTTCTTGCGCAATTCGGCTGGTATCACTATCTGACCTTTGATAGCCACTTTAACAATATTCATGTTATACCTCACTATAATAATTATACCATCACAGTAAAGTTATAACAAATAGACATATTTCTAACAGTCTTCGATTGTCTTACTACATGCCGGAGCATATCCCTAGTGTGGCTCGATGGAGACGTACTTGAGGCACGCGTAGGATGAGTAAAGGGAAGTGGAATCCACCTATTCATTTCACCATGCAGGATTGTTTCTGTTATGTCAGTTTGAATAGGCCGCGAAGCTTCTCGTCGACAGCTTCGTGCATCACAGTCGGAAGCTTTCCAAGCTCACGCAGGATAAAGGACGTAGGTACTGTCATCAAGCGATGTAAACGAACTGTAGAAGTCCCCTTTAGTCCTGTAACGGAGAAATCAGTATTTGCTGAACCCAGTACAAGGTCACTATCTACAAGATCTGAAGGGGCCTGGCTGGTAATAAATGCCAAAACCACATGGTGATGAGAACCAATGGGGTCTGTCAGGCAGACTGCAGGTCGCACTTTAGTGCTGCTAAGATCGTCAAAAGGGAAGGGTACGAGGACGATTTTACCCTTCGTCATGGAAAGGTTCCCCATCCGCTAATGTATAGATATCTTCAGCGGAATCCCTCAAGAAATCAAAGGCTGGATTGTTTGCCGCAGTTTTTAGCCATTCGACTTCGTTCATGCTTCCCTCTTCCGGGATCAAGACAATCACACGGACACGGGTCGGGCCGATAACAGGCAATGGCGCATCCAATTGTAGATGGGATTGCTCATCAACTATTCCCGCTGTTTCGATAGCCTTTATGATCGCCTCCATCGCTTATCTCCTCATGATTATTATACTACTTCCGTAAAGTTATAACGAATAAGGATTACTCGGTGAGATCAGGTTGCGTTGCCGCTTGCCGGAACATATCCCTAGTGTGGCTCGATGGAGACGTACTGGAAGCGTGGTATCCAGAGAGGCGTGAGCGGCAGGTCTTTGACGTAGGGCTTGACCAGAGTGTAGCTTACATTGAAGTAGAGGGGTAAGCAGGCGGCATCATCCACCATCATTTGCTCGGCCTGCTGATACAGGCTCATGCGGTGAGTGACATCCGTTTCGATGCGTGCATCTTCGAGCAGGACATCGACGTCGTTGTTGCTGTACTCGCCGATGTTGTCTTGAGTGCCGCTGTGGAACAGGACGTCGAGGAAATTCTGTGGGTCCGGGTAATCAGCACCCCAGCCGAGGGTGAAGAGCTCATCCTTTTCCTGCGTTATCAGGTAGGGATAGTTCTCGGGCTCCAGTTGCCTGATTTTTACCTCAACCCCCAGATTGTGCTGCCACATATCGACCAGAGCCGCCTCCAGGTTCGAGGCCAGTCCTCTCCCTGACGTGGTCATGGTTATCGACGGCAGGTTGGAGGGGCTACCGTACGTTGACTCTGCGAGCAACTGTTTTGCCTTTGCGGCATCAAAGGTTAGTCCTTGCACATCCTCATTGTAACCGGGCATGCTGGGGGGCAGTATGCCCTGGGCGGTGGTAACCAGGTCTTTGAGAACGAGCTTGACTAACTTGTTCTTGTCTATGGCGTGGCAGAACGCCTGTCGCACTTTGGCATCGTCGAACGGTGGCTTGGCTGAGTTGAAGCCCACGAAGTAAATGCTGAGCTCAGGGGTAACAGAGAGTTCTCTGTTCAACGGATTAGCTGGATCGAGCACGCGTTCAATATCGTCCAGAGTTACATAGGTGACATCGATTTCACCAGCTTCGTACATCCTCATCGGGACTCCGCCCCAGAGCTTGTACACAATGCTCTCGATACGGGGCGCCGCACGATAGTAGAGGTCGTTTCTCTCCAGGATCAGGAACTCGTCTTTGTGCCACTCCTTGAGACGAAATGCCCCGGTGCCGTTGGGATTGTTCCACCACCCCGCTCCTGATTCCACATTGGCCTGATCGACAACAAAGGCTGCGGGATGAGCCAGTTTAGATAGAAAATACTCCTTGGGAGCGTCTACGGTGATTTCGAGGGTGTGACTATCGATCACCCTGACGCCCTCGACCTCATCGGTTTCCCCCGAGAGCTTCTCTTTTGCGCCGACGATATCGCCGAGATATGTCGCGGCTGTCTCTGACCCTGTTGATGGATCACAGGCACGTTCGATGGAATACTTGAAGTCACTGGCAGTAACCTCTTTTCCGTTGTGGAACTTCACTCCATCTCGCAGATAGAAGGTATAGGTCTTGCCGTCAACGCTTAGCTCCCAGCGTTCGGCGATGTCGGGCATCAGTTCAAGCTCAGGGTCGAAGCTTACCAGCCCGCTGAAGATCTCGACAATGTGTATTACCGATCTCTCCGACCGCGCTACCGCCGGGTCGAGGGTCAGTGGCCCGACATCGAAGAGGGCCAGGGTTCCCTCTGCTGCAGGAGTCCCCGCAGCGTCTGGTTCCTCTGAACCGCAGCCTGTAGCGAACAGCGATAGCACCAGTACAGCGCACACGATTAGCAATGATAGCCGTAGTTTTATGCTCACTTGATTCCTTTGCCTGCCCTGAAGCGAACAGCCTCCCAGATGCCGGGCAGCAGGAGCATGCCCAGCAGTGCAACTACTGCGATCGCACTGAAGTCGGTACTCTGAGAGTACATCTGGCAGTCCAGCAGCCCACCCTGGGGCGCTGGCGTAGCTGTGGCGTAGGGAGATGATGGTGTTTGTCTTGGCTCCAGCCCCAGGCTTTGACGCCAGGCGTTATCCAGTCCTGTGGTATCGAAGCCATATACCTCTAAAAGTGCATCATCATAGCTTGAACCCTGTTCGAATATGCTCAGCAGGAGCAGCATTC
>JAXHUK010000084.1:0-7801 GCA_034189725.1 Chloroflexota bacterium
CTCGTTCTTGGTGACAAGAACCTTGAGATTATACAAGAGCCTGCTCCTTCCTGATCTTGCCTACTACCATGATATAAATCACGCTCTCCTCTTTGCCATCTAGCCCTAGCAGGAGGTTAAAATCCTCGTCATGGAAGGCACCGATGGCACAAGATCCCAATCCTAAAGAAGTGGCCACAAGGTAGATGTTTTGAGCTATGTGTCCGGTCTCTAATACGATATAGCGTTGAGCTCGCTCTCGATACCTGCGCCGGGTGCGCTGGAATACGGCAGATAGCACAAGTGCTACGTTGGCTTCGCTTACCATGCTCTGTCTCAGGGAAGCCTGCGCCATCTCCTGACGGAAATCGCCTTCCCGGAGCTTTTCCAGTTCGTGGGATAGGATTACGTAGTGATAGATACCTCTGGCCAACCCTTCGACGTTGTTTACTACAGGGTAGATCTCAATGGGGTACGTGGCACCGGCTGAAGGTGCTGCTCTCAACCGGTAGCGCCTCTCGGTGATGCCGCTTGAGTAGTGAAGAACATGAGATAGTTCATCCAGGGACATTGGCTGCCTTGAAAAATCCCGCTCAGACCTTCTCGTTGCGATAGCTTCCTCTACGCTGAGCTCACCATGAACCAGCCCGTGGGGGAGTTGTATGGTATCCATCATCGATTGATTATAAACTTGGTGACAGTACGTGGCAAGCTGTAATTCCACATATAAGCACTGACTGATGAATTATTTTTGCCTCTTACGGATATGCCATGGGTAAATGCTGCTGACTACAGAATATGAGTAGTTTTCCTGTCTGAAGTGTTGCAGGATGAAATTGCTCTGTTGTTAATTCGTGATGTCAATTCATGTAGCTGGAGCAACATAATGTCGAACTTCGTAGCTTCAGAGATACCCTTTTTTTAGCCTCTTTGTCGGTACGCAAATTTCATTATTGCCCCATTTAGGCTATTCTATTATCAGGAAACAGGTGATAGCATAGACTCTCTCCGGTGTATACGTATGCGGATTATTACAGAAAAAGTGACCTCAAGCTCTTGAAAATATTCTGAAAAGTAGTTACAATTCGCCAGGCTGGAGGTTTAAATCAATCTATGTTGGTGAGGTGACTAGGGTGTTCTATCAACTAAGTGGACGAGCAAAAGTTAGAAGGAATCGTACAAATGAAGCCATTGCCCTAGCGATGCAGAGCAGATGGGAAGAGGCTGTCGCAGTCAATAAGAGTATAATAGAGATGTTTCCCAATGATACAGATGCCTACAATCGATTGGGCAGGGCGCTCACTCAATTAGGACGATATACTGAAGCGAGTGAAGCCTACGGCAGTGCTCTGGAGATTGAACCCAGTAATGCAATTGCCCGGAAAAACCTCGATCGTTTATCCAAGCTAAAGGAGGCAGATTCCGGTTCGACAAGCGGAAAACAGGTAAGTGCCCACCTTTTCCTTGAAGAGGCCGGCAGGTCGGAAATAGCTGATATGATACAACTCGCACCTAGTGAGGTATTGGCACGTGTGACTGCTGCTGATCCTGTACGCCTTACTGCTCGGGGCGGAAATCTGATTATACAGAGTATGGATGGTGAATACTTAGGAGAAGTTGAGCCCAGGCTGGGGCAGCGATTAGTCAAATTGATGAATGGTGGCAACAGGTACACTGCTGCTATTGCCAGTATGGCAGACGATAAAGGCAGGGTAATGATAAAAGAGGTCTATCAACACCCAAGCCAGATAGGGAGGCCTTCATTTCCGGCACGAGCGGCAGATAATTTCAGGCCATATGTTAAAAGCAGTGTGCTGAAGTATGAGCAGGAAGGCGATGAAGAGGAATTCGATAACGATAGCGTTGATGGGTATGAAAAAGAGGAGTCGTCGCAGCATAGAAAAAGTGCCTCCATGGACGGAGAGATTTCCCTGGATGCTAAGGATGAAGACGATGTTCTCGTTCTGTCTGATGATGAGGAAGAAGAATATTGACTAGACATAGAAGTGAACAGTGTAGTTATGGAACTAGTAATGCTATAATGTGTAGAGAATTGGCGAAGTTTTTTCGGGAAGGATAACAGGAATGAATATCGGGACAGTCACTCCAATCAAGATCGAAGATGAGATGAAGAGCTCATATCTCGATTATGCTATGAGTGTTATCGTATCTCGAGCCCTACCAGATGCCCGCGATGGTTTGAAGCCAGTACACCGGCGCATACTCTATGCCATGGACAACATGGGATTGCATCATAACAGTTCGTATAAAAAGAGTGCTCGCATCGTTGGCGAAGTGCTCGGTAAGTATCACCCACATGGTGATACCGCCGTCTATGACGCTATGGTGCGTATGGCGCAGGATTTTTCCCTGAGATATATGCTGGTTGATGGACAGGGCAATTTCGGTAGTGTTGACAATGATCCACCAGCGGCGATGAGATACACGGAGGCACGTCTTTCTCAGATTTCTGAAGAGATGCTGGCCGACATTGAGAAAGACACCGTAAACTTTGTTCCGAACTTCGACGACAGTTTAAAAGAACCTACCGTTCTTCCTTCTAGAATTCCAAGTTTGCTTCTTAATGGCTCTTCAGGCATTGCTGTGGGTATGGCAACGAATATTCCTCCTCATAATTTGAGCGAACTCTGCGATGGAATATCACTGCTTATAGATAACCCCGAGGCTACGTTTGACGAACTTATTCAGTTTGTGCCCGGTCCAGATTTTCCGACGGGTGGCATCATGGAAGGCCAGGAAGGGATTAAAAGTGCCTATACAACCGGTCACGGCAGGGTCATACTCAGGGCCAGAACACATATTGAGGAGATGTCCAAAGGGAGCAGGTACCAGATCGTAGTTTCTGAATTGCCGTATCAGACTAATAAGGCATTGTTGGTAGAGAAGATAGTCGATCTGGCCAGAAACAAGAAGATCGATGGTATATCTGAGGTACGCGATGAGTCTGATAGAGAGGGTATGCGTATTGTAATCGAGCTAAAACGTGAGGCGCACGCCCAACAGGTAATCAACAATCTTTATAAACACACTGCCATGCAGTCATCTTTCTTTGTCAATATGCTGGCATTGGTAGAAGGCCAGCCTAAAATGGTCACACTTAAAGGTGCACTGCTTCATTTCATCAATTTCCGCCACGAGGTGATTACCCGCAGGTCTCAGTTCGATCTCAATAAAGCGAAGGAACGTGCCCACATTCTGGAGGGTTTCAGGATTGCGCTCGACTTCCTTGATCAAGTTATTGCCACCATTCGTAATTCCGACACCGTGGAGATGGCCCGCACGAGTCTTATGAGTGGTTTCAATCTATCGGAAACTCAGGCACAGGCTATTTTGGAGATGCAGCTACGTCGTTTGGCAGCTCTGGAGCGAAAGAAGATCATCGATGAATACACGGAGTTGCTCAAGACCATCAATTACCTGGAGGACCTGCTTGCTAATCCCAAGAAAATCGACTTTTTGATCAAGGAGGAAGTTAAGGAGCTGAAAACCAAGTATGGTGATTCTCGCCGTACTGAGATCAGCGATAGCGAGCTCAAGGATTTCAGCGCTGAGGAGCTTATCCCCCAACAGCAAGTCATAGTAACCTTAAGCAATCGAGGCTATATTAAGAGGGTGGCCATCGATACGTATAGACAACAGCATCGAGGGGGCAGGGGAATCGTGGGGATGTCAACCAGAGAAGCGGACACAGTTCGTGATCTGCTGATAGCCAATACGCATCATAACCTGTTGTTTTTCACCGACCGAGGCCGGGTGTTTCAAATGAAATGCTATGAGATACCAAGGGAGTCCACTCGAACAGCCAAGGGAATACCGATTGTCAATTTGCTTTCCCTGGATGCCAAAGAGCGAGTTACTGCCCTTATCACCGTACCTAACTTTGTGCAAGATAGTTATTTGGTGATTGCCACACGCAAAGGGGAGGTAAAGAGTACAAGGCTTGCAGAGTTTTCCTCGGTGCGTTCAAGCGGTCTTATTGCCATGGATCTGGAGCAAGGCGATGAGCTCATTTCGGCCAGGATGGCGAGTGCTGAGGATAACGTCATACTGGTGACAGAAAAGGGACAGGCAATAAAGTTCGCTGTTGCTAAATTACGTACTGCATCCAGAACCAGCGGTGGTGTTCGAGGGATTCGGCTTGGTGACAGCGATAATGTTGTTGGTATGGAAGTCGCTGTCCCTGACTCTTACCTCTTTGTCATCAGTGCCAATGGATTTGGCAAGCGTACTTCAGTTGAAGTCTACCCCGTTCAAGGTCGCGGTGGCGGTGGAGTGCTTACGTTTAAAGTGCTTCCCAAGACCGGAGGTATCGTAGCAGCACGTATTGTGTATCCCGCTCAGGAACTCATGCTCATATCCGCAAAAGGGATCGTCATCCGCACATCCGTCGACGGTATTCCCGTTCAGGGCAGAAGTACCCAGGGAGTGAGTGTTATGAATGTGGAGCAGGGTGATAAGGTAGCTTCCATCAGTTGCCTCAGTAAAGAATGACCTCCAGTGTATCGATACCAACTCGTACTGTGAATAGTAACTGCAGAGGCTCTGTACCTCCGATGGCTGATCTACACAGTTTGAGTATCGATCTGCCGTGATGTAACCTGCAATTTGAGCCCTTGTGTCGCGGGTAGTAGCACTGGATATTTGACATAATGTGGCAGGCGCCTGATAAACACATGCGACAACGGTAAAATTTGGTGGTAGGCGAATGGAAAATGACGGTAGCCCGAATGATAATCCCAGAGGCACACAGAACGACACAACTGTAATCGGTTACCAGAAAGAAAGCCCCTCAGAGGCTACCCACAGGCCCTCACAAGTTTATCTGCGCATCTTAACCATTTTAATCGTAATCGCTATCACCATTGCCATATTTGTTTTTCGCGACCAGGTTGCGAACCTCGAGGCTTATGGCTATCTGGGCGCTTTTCTTATTGCACTGATAACCAGCGCTACTGTCATCCTGCCTGTTCCCGGCATACTGTTAATTTATGCGCTGGGCGCTGTGTATAATCCGATTCTAATAGGGCTGGTATCGGGGACAGGGTCGGCGCTCGGGGAGATAACCGGTTACATGGCGGGTTTCAGTGGTCAACTCGTGCTAGAAAATAATGCGACCTATTTACGGCTGGAGAAGTGGATGAAACGCAGGGGAGTGATCGTTGTGTTCTTTCTCTCCCTAATCCCCAATCCACTCTTTGATATTGCAGGGGCACTCTCAGGGGTGTTGAAATTTCCGCTGTGGAAGTTTTTGGTGGCGTGCTTCTTAGGTAAAACACCGAGAAATATTCTCGTAGCGTATGCTGGTGCCTGGTCACTGTCCTATGTGCTTGAGTTTCTGGAGAAGTACTTCTAAGCTCCCTCAAAGGATTACAGACGCGTGATTTGATGGCGTGGTGCTGCGGTATCAGGGCAAACACAGGGGTTTGCCCCTGCGGTGAATGATAACCGCCTAAGCCGTTTGGGAGAATTGTCGGAGGGCGAGCTTTATTTTATCCTCGAGGGTAAGGTCCGAGGAATGCGGAATGGAGGCAATGGCTGAGATGGCCTCTGCCGCTGAATACCCCAGGCTGATCAATGCTGCTCTTACGTCTTCATGAGGGTGCGATAGTGTTGTATCAGTTTGCTCGAACTTGCCCCTGAGTTCAAGCACAAGACGCGCCGCTGTTTTTTTTCCTACGCCTGATATGGAACTGAGGAGTTCTTGATTGTCCGATATAATGGCGAGCGAGAGTTGTTCCGTGCTCAAGGATGATAGTATTGACAGGGCTACCCTGGGCCCGATTCCAGAAACGCCGATAAGCAGTTCAAAAAGCCGCAGTTCCTCAGCCGTAGTGAAGCCATAAAGAGACAGATTGTCCTCTCGAACCTGTAAATATGTGTGAAGATATACCCTGTCACCGGGAGAGCCCATAACACTCAGCGTAGACGTGGGGGCTTCAATGCGAAAGTTAATTCCAGAGACATCGATTATAATCCAATCGATACCCCGTAATTTCAGTACACCTTCGATTCCAGCAATCATTGATCCTACCGTTCCAGGTTAAGGCTCCATACACTAATGGATACCGTGGTCTGCTGCTCCTATGAATTCGCTAATAAGCGTGAAAGACGCATCTTGCTCAAATGGCAGATGGCTATTGCCAGGGCGTCGGCAGCATCATCCGGTTTGGGGATATGCTGGAGCTGGAGCTGAATTCTCACCATATCCTGAATCTGCTTTTTATCCCCATGACCGTAGCCAGAGACGTTTTGTTTAATTTCGAGTGGTGTATATTCGTAAACAGGAAGTCCACTATTGGCAGCGGCCAGGATTGCAACCCCACGGGCTTGCCCAACGGTGAGGGCAGTTCGCAGATTTCGGGCAACAAAGAGCTCTATCGCTACTTCGGATGGATGGTGTTGTTCTATAAGAGCAATAAGATTCCAATAGAGGATGTGCAGCCTCTCGGTAACAGGCTGTTGAGCGGCGGTAGAAAGGCACCCGTAGTCGACTGCTGTGATGTCGTCGTTGTTCCCATCAACCAGGCCGTAGCCCATCGACGCAATGCCAGGATCAATACCCAAAACACGGTGCAACATCATCGCATAAATGAACTATATTCCGCTCGCAACTAGTTTGCTTAAACACTACTTTAGTGTGGTGGAGATCAGTTGTTGAGCGGGTATCAGGTATATGGTTATGTTCCCTGATACTGCTCTAATATTTCGTCGGGGAAATCAGCGTTGGTGAACACATGTTGTACATCATCAAGGTCCTCCAACTTCTCGAGAAGTTTAAGCGACTGCATTGCAGCCTTTTCATCGAGTGTGACCAGGTTGGTGGGTACTTGTGATAGTTCAGCAGAGGCTATTACCACCCCGTTCTCTTCCAGCACCTTCCGCAATGATTCCATATCCTGGGTTTGCGTATATATCTCTACTGTAGCTCCGTCCACCTTCACATCATCGGCTCCAGCATCTATAGCAGAAAGAGCCAACTCCTCGGCATCTACGCTGTTATCTTCAACAGTTATTACACCTTTGGGCTCGAAAATCCAGCTCACGCAGCCGCTCTCACCCAGGCTGACTCCACTTCTATTGAAGACGTTCCGCACCTCTGATATCGATCGATTTCGATTATCGGTTAGTACCTGTACCAGAATGGCACTGCCACCCGGGCCATAGCCTTCCAGTGTCAACTCTGCGAGGGAAGAACCGTCGCTCGAACCAGTTGCCCGTTTAATAGCGCGCTCTATGTTATCCAGAGGCATATTATTGTCCCGGGCTTTCTGTACGGCTAACCTCAAACGAGCGTTCATCTGCGGGTCATCGCTACCACCCTGGCGAACGGCTATGGTAATTTCCTTGCCAAGCTTGGTGAAAAGCTTCCCTCGCTTGGCATCAGCGATGCCTTTCTGATGCTTAATTGATGCCCATTTCGAGTGTCCAGACATGCTCTATCACTACTCCTAGCAAGTGGTCACTTAAACAAAGTGTATATCATCTTATGGAGTGTGTCAATTAGCCGGATTGTATCAAAAGGGATTGCGTAGTCTTCCAATCAGTGGGTAAGAATAAGGGTGGCGCTAACAAGGGTAACGTATTTGACATAGCACAGAGGCCGTATCAGCGAGTAATTTTGTTCGCTCGCACGTTCTATTGATGCAACACACAGGGCAGTCATTTGTGATAGAATAGCCTTGTTAGAACCATGCGAATTGTATTCATGGGAACCCCTGAGTTCAGTGTCCCTGCTCTGGCGATGCTTGTCGAGAGCGGACACAGTGTGGTTGCTGTATATACCCAGCCGGACAAACCAGAG
>JAXHUK010000085.1:0-22236 GCA_034189725.1 Chloroflexota bacterium
AGTAACAGGTATGGCAGTAGGTGCAGTTTACGGGACATACCGCATGGGGCCCACATTCGGCGCAATGCTTCTCTCAGGCAAAAAGGCTGCCTGGGTGACCTTGGATATACTTCAGGGTGCAAGTGTATCTTGAGCTTGCCCGGCACTACCATCACGTTTAATATATCACCGATATATCACTGATGCATTGAAGCTAAGTGGCCCAACACCGAAGCTAAGACATTGACTTATACAAACATATGCGTATAATCATTCTAGAATGCAATGTAAAACCCTATCTGGGATGATTAATCAGGGCTGTTAACATTCATACGTATTTTGATATTGATCTTGAGGTCCCCTGGAATACAGTCATCGAGGATATTCCACCATTGATTGCCGAGCTTGAGAAAGTTGTTCCACCTGACAGACAGTCAAGAGCAGGTTTTCCAATGTTTCAGGTATTCTGCTAGAGTTGGTGCTAATGGTATGCGTCGTTTCTTTCCCACAAGTTAACTTCATCACTAACTATGCTGATATTTACAACCTGATCAAATACAGTGTGACCCATGAAAGCTGAAATCATCTCCATTGGCACCGAGATACTGCTGGGGCAGATAACCGATACCAATGCGCCCTATCTTGCCTCCGAGCTACCCCTGCTGGGTATCGACCTCTACTGGATCACCCAGGTGGGTGATAACCGCAGCCGGCTGGTGGATGCCCTCCAGAGAGCCTGCGATCGTTCCGACATCGTCATCACTACCGGGGGATTAGGTCCCACTGAGGATGACATCACAAGAGAGGCTATTGCTGAGCTATGTGGTGAGGAGATGAGGGTTGATACCGAACTTGAGACACGGCTCCGGGATATGTTTATCCGGAGAGGTATCAATATGCCAGAGCGCAATATCAAACAGGCCACGCTCATTTCCTCAGCCCGTGCTATTCCCAACTCGCGCGGTACTGCGCCAGGGTGGCGGGTTGAACGCAACGGCAAGACGATTCTGGCAATGCCTGGGCCTCCCGGAGAAATGAAGCAGATGTGGAACGCTGAGGTAGCGCCTCAACTCAGAAAAAAGACCAGCAGTGGTATAATCATTTCCCGCACCATAAAAACGTTCAGTCTGGGCGAGGCTAAGGTCGACGAGATGGTCAGTCCACTCCTCGCTTCGACAAATCCCACCCTTGCGGTGTACGCTAAATCCGATGGCATTCAGCTTCGCATCACTGCCAAGGAACAAACAAAAGCAAAGGCAGAGGAGTTGATCGCTCAGGGAGAACGACAGCTACAAGACATCCTGGGGGAGGCAATCTGGGGATTTGATACTGATACCCTGGAATACGTGGTCGGCTCCATGTTCAGGAAGAGGTCGCTGACGGTAGCTACCATGGAATCCTGCACAGGGGGACTCCTGGCAAGCACGATCACCGATGCCTCAGGCAGTTCCGATTACTTCAAAGGGGGGCTTGTTGCCTACTCAGCGCAAACAAAGGCCGCCTTCGGAGTCGATGCCGAACTACTGGCGCAAAAGGGAACTGTGGATCCCGAAGTGGCAACCGCGATGGCACGAGCAGTTCGTCTCAGGCTGAACGCCGATATAGGAATAGGCATCACCGGGGTTGCGGGACCAGCAGAAATAGAGGGGAAACCTGTGGGCACCGTTCACATTGCCATTGAAGCGGAAAATAAAAAAAGAGCACTTTCTGCTCTCTATCCACTACAGCGCGCTGAGTTCAAACACCGCACCGTACTAACTACCTTGTTCGAACTCCACCATTTTCTTCTGAATTGGGATTAGTCAAAAACGACCTAGACGAATACAATGTCGAGTAACTGCTTTAGTATCATTGCAGTGATCCCCGTGATATCGTGATCGCCTATGCGATAAGAGTATATGCTAAAAGACTGATTATTAAAATCTATCAATTGAACACTCTGTACTTCTGGATTCAAGAGCACCGATATCGGTGCTTCGATCACTTCCTCGACCTCCCATCGGTTAAAGTTGAACTCATAGGGATAGGGGATTATACCAATAAACGGCGTGATGCAAAATTTGCTGGTAATGGTAATCTGGTCATCAAGACTCCCGACGATCTCGATATGCCCTGGATGAACTCCGATCTCCTCATACGTTTCTCTCAGAGCAGTAATGCTGAGATCCCCATCTTCTACATCATAAGCCCCCCCAGGAAAGCATATCTGCCCTTTATGATGTTCGACATGCTGCGTCCGTTTGGTGAGCACAACACAATGCTCTCCTCCCTTTTCATAGACAGGAACCAGCACTGCTGAAGGGGTTAGTCCTTCTCTGGTTTTAACCTCTCGCTCTCTTTGGGACAGAATCTCCTTAATTGTTTACCTCCACCGTATGCCTCGTAGTTCAGTATATCCCAACAGTATACTCCTCCGATTCCCCCTCTTCTTCTGGTAATTATGTAGAGCAGTACAACAATTGTCATACTGAGAAATAGAACTCACTGGTTACAGTTACAATCAAAAATGGGGGGCTGAATTGTAACATGCCCACCCAGGTCATTCGGAAAGCGATGTGGAAGTTATTCAGTTAGCAGGGGTCCAATAAATTCGAGAGCTTGATGAACCACTGTCAGGTAGACCGCCGACAATGCTACAAAGATGCCTATTCCTCTGGGAAGAGACTTTTGAAGTCTCCCTCAAATCCATCCAGAAACGTATGCATATCTAAAACATCGTCTACTGCTATCGCTTCATTCTTGGCAAACACGTCGCGCTCAGCTTCAGTGAGATCGTCGATAACCTCTGCTACATCGCCATCCCGGACAACTGCGGCTATCAATCCCCGGGTTCCGCAAGAACTACATGAGACACTGAGGAACCAGAGAGAATCCTCGTGGTCAAGGATCTTGATATCTGCCAGTTCATACTTCTTACCACAAACCCCACACTCAACCTTGGAAAACAACCTCTTTAGGAATGACTCTTGCACCAGCTATCACCTCCCCCTCAAGCAGTCATCGAAGAACGCGGAAAAGCTACGGCTATGGGCTATCCTTGCCAAAGTCCGATAGATCGAGACCCTCAATGAACTCACGAAATGCTGACATTCTTTCCAGTTCTTCCGGCGGTATTTCGCGTACCGGAGTTGGCTTTCCTGTCTCTGGATCGATTATTATCCCTGCTTTTTCAAGCACTGATTCATCAGCGTAAATAGGAATTACTGGACGAATCTGCAGCGCCGTCTCTCCCACAACGTTATCGCATTGTCTCATCTGTTGAGCAACATACTGCTCAGATTCCTGTCTCGTTTCAAAGAAATGCTCCTGTCCATCCATATCGGTTACGACATAACCACCGCGTACCGCCAGGGCAATAGCATCGCTGGGCCGAGAATCGACCTCGACATCCATCCCGTTAATAGTCAATACGATTTTGGCAAAAAACGTATCGTTCTGCAGATCGCACACCACAATAGACCTGACACCGGCACCAAGGACAGAAATGACAGACCCCAGCAAATCATGCGTCAACGGGCGAGGCACCTTTACTTCTTGCAGTTTAACCGCTATAGCATCAGCTTCCGCAGGTCCAATCCATATCGGTAGATAACGTTCTGCCGACTTCTCTTTGAGAATGACAACCCGCTGATAATTCAACACGCTTACTCGTATACTGTCAATTATCATTTCGAGCATAATTTACCGCCTTAGTACCAATAATTTTACTCCACGTTGAGCCTGACTGTCAAGGACGATGTTGACAAAATCAAGCTGTTGAGCTATATTCTTAACGATATTGATACGTATAGTTATCATCAGTACAGTTCCTCCACAAATCGTGGAATGCTATGCTGGCTTCGCTGGGAATCTGGAATATAGCTCTCGTAAAACATACTAATTCACCTCCACCTGATGAAACTGATCGTAGTGAAGCTGCTGCTGGAACTTATAAACGTGTTCTCGTGATAAAGCAGGCGATTCATAAAACGCCAGACAGGGGGCGATTAGCTCAGGGGTTAGAGCGCTGCGTTGACATCGCAGAGGCCACTGGTTCAAATCCAGTATCGCCCACCATGACGGATTGGCTCGTGCCCTTCGGTTTTCTACAGTAACAGCGTAGGATACTCAGAGCCTCTCGTTCTGTACAGGCGGGAGGCTCTGTGTTCAGATCACATAAGGGGATTTATCTTGAAACGTAAAGAGACCAGTGATACCCTCCGAGCGGAGCGGCAGGAAATCATACGACACTCTGCAGCACATATAATGGCAGAAGCGGTTCAGGCTATGTTCCCGGACGCTAAGTTTGGCATAGGGCCTGCTATCGAGGATGGATTTTACTATGATTTCGACCTTCCCCGTACTCTTACTCCCGAAGATTTGCCCATAATCGAGGCTAACATGGCCGATATTATATCCGCAAACACACCTTTTTTACAGGAGGATATCGATACAGAAGAGGCAAAGCAGCTCTTCGCTCATCAACCGTACAAGCTGGAACTAATAAACGACTTGCCTGATGACGCCGTCACGATCTACCGTCAGGGATCGTTTGTTGACCTTTGTCGCGGGCCACATGTCGCTTCTACAGGAGAGGTCAAAGCTATCAAGCTGCTGAGCATTGCAGGAGCCTACTGGAGGGGCGACGAAACACGCCCCATGCTGCAACGAATCTATGGTACCGCTTTCGAAACCAATGAGGAATTGGAACATTACCTGAATAAGCTTGAAGAGGCTTCCAAACGCGATCACAGGAAATTGGGGAGAGCTCTGGATTTATTCAGTATTCACGAGGAGGCAGGAGCAGGTCTCATCTACTGGCACCCTAAAGGAGCCCTGATCCGCCATATAATCGAGGACTTTTGGAAAAGAGAACACTTCAAACGAGGCTATGACATCGTATATTCACCTCACCTGGCTAAAATCGACCTCTGGAAAAGCAGTGGCCACTGGGAATACTATCAGGATAGTATGTATCCGCCGATGGATATCGAGGGGCAGGGGTACCTGGTGAAACCGATGAATTGTCCCGGACATATCCTGATGTATAAGACGCAACTCCGCAGCTATCGCCAGTTGCCCTTACGCTGGGCGGAGTTGGGCACTGTGTACCGCTGGGAACGATCAGGAGTGCTTCATGGTCTTACCAGGGTACGCGGTTTCACTCAGGATGATGCCCATATTTTCTGCCGTCCTGACCAATTGGAGGACGAAGTAGTCGGAGTCGTGGAATTCGCCTGTTTTATGCTCGATGCCTTCGGTTTCGATGATTACGAGGTAATGCTCTCCACACGCCCTGATAAATACGCAGGTAGTATCGATGTCTGGGAGGAGGCCACTAAAACACTGGAACGAGCGCTCAAGCGGCTCCAAATAGACTACACCATAGACCCGGGAGAGGGTGTATTCTATGGACCCAAGATCGATATATCGCTCAGGGACTCTCTGGGGAGAACATGGCAGGGCCCTACTACACAGGTTGATTTCAATCTCCCGGAACGTTTTGACGTTACCTACATCGGGGACGATGGACAAGAGCACAGGGTAGTTATGGTTCACCGCACGGTGCTGGGAAGCATGGAACGCTTTCTCGGCTGCCTTATTGAGCACTATGGCGGTGCATTCCCAACATGGCTTGCGCCAGTACAAGCTATCATCATACCGATATCAGACCAACACCTCAGCTATGCCCAGGAACTGGCTCTTACGCTTAAGGGCAGCGAGATACGGACTGAGGTAGACGAGCGCAGCGAACGGATGAACTTGAAGATACGCGATGCGCAGCTACAAAAGGTACCCTATATGTTGATCGTTGGTAACGAAGAAATGAGCAACTCTACAGTATCGACCCGGCTGCGAAATGGCCAGAATATAAAAGCACAATCTCTTTCCGATTTCACAGCTATGGTGAAGGCTGATATTGAGGCCAAGAGAAACGTTTGATTTATTTCACAGATTATGTTATAAGAGAAACTAGCCCTTTTTCAGGAGGAGAGTATAGTTAAACATTTCACAGCCAGGGAACCTTTATCCAAAAGCTATCGCGTCAATGAGATGATCCGAGCTAGGGAAGTGCGGGTGATCGGTGAAAGTGGGGAGCAGCTCGGTATTATGCCTTTACGGGAAGCTGTTGATTTAGCCAGGGAACAGGGTACTGACTTGGTTGAAGTAGCTCCTAACGCTGAGCCACCGGTCTGCCGGATGCTTGACTATGGCAAGTTCAAATATGAGCAGGCAAAGAAAGAGCGTGAGGCTCATAAAAGGCAGGCGACCATAGCAGTACGGCAGGTTCGTATGCGCCCAAAGACAAGCGATCACGACCGCGCTTTTAAAATAGCCATGATAGAGAAGTTCCTTGAAAAGGGGAGCAAGGTCAAGGTATTGGTGCTCTTTCGTGGTCGTGAAATAACGCATTCCCAGCTGGGGAAGGAGTTACTGGACGATGTAGCCAGATCTCTCTCTGAAAAGGCGACTGTGGAGAGACCTGTTTCAATGGAGGGGCGGTCAATGTTCATGATTCTCACTCCTACCGCACCCAAAAAAGAGAAACCGAAAACTGAAAAGGCAGGAGAAGCTCTAGATGCCTAAGATGAAGACACATAAAGGAGCCCGGGATCGTTTTCATGTGACGGGAAGTGGCAAAATAATGCGTGTTAAAATCGGTAAGAGTCACCTGAGACGTAAAAAACCCAAACGCGTTAGGCGATTGTATGATGAGACGATACCGCTGGACGCGACAGCACGAAAACGGGTAAAGAGATTGATGCCTGGCTGCTAAACAAGGCATTCACATATCAGGTTTACTTGAATCCAAAAGCACACACAGTTGCTATTGCTTTTACAGAGTACGGAACTACTGAATGTGAGTGCCATTTAGTGTGATTATGAGAAGAGGAGGACTCCCTTGTCCCGAGTAAAAGGTGGGGTAACAACCCACCACCGCCATAAGAAAGTACTGAAGCTGACCAAGGGACATCGTGCTACGAAACACTCCCTCTATCGGCGAGCTCATGAGTCGATGCTGAAGTCGCTATCATATTCGTATCGCCATCGCCGAGAGCGCAGGGGTGACATGCGACGGTTGTGGATCACCCGAATTAACGCAGCAACAAGGTTGAACGGCCTATCGTACAGCAAATTCATTAATGGGTTGAGCGAAGCAGGCATAGACCTTGATCGAAAGGTGCTCGCAGATATAGCGGTCAAAGATCCTGCTGCTTTCGCTCAATTGGTTGCAGTAGCTAAGGAGAATATACAGCAAGTTCATGATAGATAAGCTTGAAGAGCTCCGAACAATAGCGACCAGTGAGCTCGACAGCATTAATAAGCCGAGTGACCTTGAGGCTTGGCGCATCCGCTATCTTGGGCGAAAAAGTGCCCTGACCCAGATTCTGAGAGGATTAGCAACTCTACCTTTAGAGGAAAAGCGCCTTGTCGGTGCAGCAGCTAACGAACTGAGAGTTGCTTTAGAGCAGAGCCTCATACACAAGGAAGAAGTACTCCGAGAAACTGAGATCGTCCAGGCTATCGAAAAGGGACGGCTTGATGTTACCCTGCCTGGACGCAGTCCGGTGCTCGGCCGATTGCATCCCACCACCCAGATGCTCCGCCAGATCAGTGCCATTTTCTCCACAATGGGATTCGAAGTAATCGAAGGGCCTGACATTGAGTGGGATTACTACAATTTCGAGGCACTCAATATACCTCAGGACCATCCCGCCCGTGATATGTGGGACACCCTGTGGATGGATTTCCAGACCGATGATGGCCAGCAGCCGATGCTGTTCCGTACTCATACATCGCCGATGCAAATTCGAGTCATGGAGTCCAGGCGTCCCCCACTGCGGGTAATAGTCCCCGGCAAAGTCTATCGGTACGAGGCCACCGATGCTACCCATGAGGCCATGTTCTACCAGATAGAGGGCTTCGCCGTAGATAAGAACATCACTCTCGCTGACCTGAAAGGAACCCTTTTCGAGTTCGCCAGAAAGCTATTCGGCGAGGAGAGAAAAGCACGATTCAGGTGTGACTACTTCCCCTTCGTTGAACCCGGTGTAGAGATGGCTATCGATTGTTTCCTCTGCAATGGGGCTGGCTGTCGGCTTTGCTCCGGCAGTGGTTGGATTGAAATTCTCGGTGCTGGTATGATACACCCTCAGGTCCTGCGTAATGTCAATTACGATCCTGAAATCTATACCGGCTTCGCATTCGGTCTGGGTGTGGAGCGAATGTTCATGCTCAAGCACGGTATCGAAGACATACGGCACTTTTACTCGAACGACCTTCGTTTCTTAAGGCAGTTTTAAATGAGAATCTCCCTCAAGTGGCTTAAGGATTATGTCAACTTACCCCTCCCTGCCCACGAGTTAGCGGAAAAGCTCACGATGTCGGGCAATGAGGTGGAGAAGGCAGAATCCGTTGGGACAACCTGGGAAAACGTTCTTGTAGGGCAGGTAACTGCCCTGGAGAAGCATCCCAATGCCGACCGCCTCATGTTGTCTACTATCGATCTTGGAACAGAGATGACAACGGTAGTCACCGGGGCTCCCAATCTTGAGGTTGGCCAGAAAGTGCCCTTTGCCCGTGTCGGCGCTCAACTCATAGATGGGCACACTGGCGAAATGGCAACACTCAAACCAGCAAAGATACGAGGGATAAAATCCGAGGGCATGGTTTGCTCGGAAAAGGAACTCGGTATTTCCGACCGACATGAGGGAATAATGGTCCTGTCACCTGAAGCTCCAGTGGGTATGCCCCTCATGCAGTATCTGGGAGATACCATCCTTGACATATCGACAACACCCAATCGCCCTGATTGTCTTTCTGTTATCGGCATCGCCCGCGAGGTAGCAGCCCTGACCAGCCAGGCTATACATATACCGGAGATAATCTATGACGAGCAGGGAATACCCATTCACGATGCCATTTCGATAGAGATAGAGAATCCTGAGCTGTGCTCCAGATACTGTGCCAGTCTGGTGACCGATGTCACTATTGGCCCTTCTCCGCAGTGGATGCAAGAACGTATCTTAGCCTGTGGCATGCGACCTATTAACAACATAGTGGACATTACCAACTATGTGATGATGGAGTATGGACAGCCACTCCACGCCTTTGATTACAAGCAAATCAAAGGCCGCAAAATAATCGTCCGCCGTGCGAGGAATGGTGAGTCCATGTTTACCCTTGACGGCTCGCAGCGCGACCTGAACCAGGGTATGCTTGTCATCGCCGATGAAAAAGAGCCCGTTGCTCTCGCAGGCGTAATGGGAGGTGCAGACAGCGAAGTGATCGAGACCACAACCTCGATTCTTCTTGAGTCGGCCAACTTCAATGGTGCCAGCATCAGACGTACCTCCACAAAATTGAACCTGCGCAGTGAAGCATCCTCACGCTTCGAGAAGAATATCAGCCCGGAGCTTGCTCCGATCGCGTTACGTCGTGCAACACAACTGCTGATGGAGTTGGGAGGAGGTACGGCAGCGCAGGGGATAGTCGATGTATACCCGGGAAAGAAAGAAGTGAAACCGATACTACTCACCAAAGAGCGTAGTAGTCGGATATTAGGATTGGCCATAGACACAAAGCGCATACAGGAAGTATTAGCTTCGCTGGGGTTCAGCAGCAGTATCGTTGGGCCTCTGGATGACCTATCGGTAACAGTTCCCTACTGGCGAACTGATATCACATTGGCTGACGATGTCATAGAGGAAGTGGCGCGCATCACAGGATACGATGATATCCCCACGACCATGCTCCGTGGTGAGATACCAAAACATATCCCAGTTCCTGTTCTGGCTCTAAAAGATACTGTTAGCGACATCCTCGCAGAGTGCGGCATGCAAGAGATAATCACCTACTCTCTCGTCAGCAAGTTGATGCTGGACAGGGTAAACCCAAATAATGAACTCGGGCCAGCGATGCGAGTAGCCAACCCGTTGAGTTCAGAACAGGAATACCTGCGCACCAGCCTGCGAGCAGGCTTACTGGCAACATTCGCCACAAATGAACGGTACGGACAAAGCAGTATCAGATTGTTCGAAGTAAACAAGGTTTACTTCCCCAGGGATAACGATCTTCCGAAAGAACAAGAGATGGCAGTGGGTATCCTGGGCGGTCTTCGTTCGGATCGCGCATGGTATACAGGAGAAGATGAACTGGATTTCTACGACGCCAAGGGCATCGTGGAAACAGTTTTCAATCGACTAAGGATCGACGTACGGTTTGAACCTGCTGAAGACCAGATACTCCTCCCTGGACGAACAGCGAAGATTACTGCAAACGGGCAGAAAGTTGGCGTACTTGGAGAGGTCCATCCCAAAACAGCAGCCGAGTTCGATATCTCATGCCAACCGATACTGCTCTTTGAGGTCGAACTGGGCCGACTTCTACCCTTACTGGGAATGACGTCCAGATATCAATCTATACCCCGCTACCCCGGAATCACTCGCGACATCGCCTTAGTGCTGGATGCCAGTCTGGTTACCAGTGAAGTTCAAGCTATTATCCAGAGCTTCCCATTGGTGAGTCAGGTCTCTCTATTCGACGTATACACTGGAGATCGAGTGCCGGAGGGTAAGAAATCCCTGGCGTTTTCCATTCGCTTCCAGTCACCAGAGCGCACGCTCACTGACGAAGAGGTCGATCACACGCAGCATAAGATTATTCAACGGTTGGAAGGGGAGTTTGGCGCTACCCTGAGAAGTTGAGTCACATAACCTCAATTTTCGTCCTTTGCTCACTATCCTGTATCACTCGTTTAGGGAATTCGGGTACCGGTAACCATGAATCAGATCACGAAGAAAAGGGCATGGTAAAGCCATGGAGATAATACCTGCCATCGACCTCAGAAACGGAAAATGCGTTCGTCTCTATCAGGGCGATTATGATAAAGAAACGATATTTTCCAACGACCCCGTATCTATGGCCCTGCGCTGGCAATCAGAAGGGGCTAAAAGACTTCACCTGGTCGATCTTGATGGCGCAGCTAAAGGCGAACTGTGTAATCTCGATGCCATTAAGAGTATCACGGCCGCTATTGAGATTCCTGTTGAGGTTGGTGGTGGTATACGGGGGCTAGAAGCTATAGAGCACCTGCTCAAAACGGGTGTTAGGCGTGCGATACTGGGCACGGTGGCGGTGGAAAATCCAACACTGGTGGAGGAAGCATGTCGCATGTTCGGTGAGCACATCGTCATCGGCATCGATGCCCGCGATGGCCTGGTAGCCACGCGCGGTTGGCTCCAGAAGTCAACGGTTTCATCGAGCGAACTGGCATGTCGTATGATCGACCTTGGGGCAAGGCGCTTCATATACACCGACATCAGCCGTGATGGCACACTGACCAGCCCCAATTTTGACGCAGTTGCCGACTTTCTGTCCCAGGTGAGTGTGCCTGTTATCGCTGCCGGTGGGATAAGCTCCATTGAGCATCTGGTCAGGCTTGCAACAATCGGTGTAGAAGGTGCGATTGTCGGAAGAGCCATATACACTGGAGACGTGAATCTAAAAGAAGCAGTGGACAGTATGTCACGGCAACCTTAACAAACCAGAGCAGGCGACTTCACACCAACCTGGGTAGAGCAGGATTTCCTGACTCGCATTAGTCGAATCGGGAGACTCGCCTCAATCAGAAAACTATAAGGTGGAATAGGGATTAAAAAGATGAAATTTGACGAAAAAGGATTGCTCCCGGCGATAGCACAGGACTGGCAAACTGGCGAGGTGCTCATGCTGGCATATATGAATCAGGAAGCTCTTGAAAAAACACTTGCCTCAGGTCAGGCATGGTTCTACAGTCGCAGCCGCCAGGAGCTATGGCACAAAGGGGCAACGTCAGGCAACTACTTGAATGTGAAGAAGGTATTCAAAGACTGCGATGAGGATACCATTCTGCTACAGGTGGATGCTGCTGGTCCCGCTTGCCACACCGGGAACAGAAGCTGTTTCTTCCGCGAGCTCAGCATCCTCAACGAGGACCGGCCTTAACGCCGAGATCGCAACCTCAAGCATAGTATCATCAGGCTCGCGTGTCGTCAGCGACTGAAGAGCAAGTCCTGGAGCTATAATAAGGCGCACTAATCTGTTATCGATATTAGCAGCGCTGAATCTTATCAGCTCATAACTGACCGCACCGATCACAGGGAGAATAGCGAGCCGCTCCAGAAAACGCAGCCACCACGCAGGATCTCCCAGGAATGCATGGGCGATAATTGCGATCACCAGCACAAATAAAAGGAAGCTCGTTCCACAGCGAGTGTGCGCAGTGCTGTAGGTACGAACTCGTTCTACCTCTAGCGGTTCTCCGGACTCATAAGCGTTAATCGTTTTATGCTCTGCACCATGATAGGCAAAAACGCGGCGAATATCAGGCATCAAGGCAATTACCCTGAGGTAAATGAGAAAGATGACAAGGCGAATAATTCCATCAGCAACATTGCCGACCACTGGAGAAGAGAAATAGGGATCGATAAAAGTGGTGACGATCAGTAGAGGCAGTGCCAGAAACAAACCTATAGCCACAATAAAGCCAAAAATAACGCTGCCCCAAAGCAGGGCCGGACTAACCTCTTCTTCCTCGTCGACGGATACCGAGGCTGAATATAACAGCGTCTGTATCCCTAACATCAAGGTCTCAATGAGAACAAGAGGGCCACGAAGGAAAGGGATCTCACGAATACGGCCAGTGAATATCCCCTTTAGCGGTTCATGTTTGACTGTGATCTCACCTTCAGGCCGGCGAACAGCGACCGCCATGCTAGTGCGACCGCGCATCATAACCCCCTCGATCACCGCCTGCCCACCGTAATAGAACTTATCACTCGACATGTAGTAGTGATTTACTCCAATTCCGACCAATATCTTTGCTGGTATCAGCAGGTCCTGTACCTGCCTAGAACAACATTACCTATACAAAAAGGGGCGAAAGATGCTCGCCCCCCCGCTACTTTTTATTACCCTGATTCTATCATTCTTTGATATTGAATCTGCGCTTGAAGCGCTCAACCTGCCCTGCTGTATCTACAATCCTGCGTTCACCACCGCTACAAAATGGATGACATTTACTACAAAGTTCCACCTTTAGCACCGGTTTAGTGGAACGAGTCTCAAAAGTATTGCCACAGGCACAAACAACCTTGGCAGCCTTGTTTTCGGGATGGATACCCTGCTTCATTAACTATCCCTCTTTTCAACGGGGTAGACGCTCGCTTTTTTCTTGCCTTTTGCCGCCCACTCATATTTAACCAGGCCGTCAGCACGCGCAAACAGCGTGTAGTCTCGCCCTAAACCTACATTATTACCCTGACGAATTCGAGTACCCCTCTGTCTGACCAATATAGTTCCTGCACGCACGAATTGACCGTCGTAGCGCTTAACTCCTAATCGCTTGGATACACTGTCGCGCCCTAAATTTGTACTGCCGCCACCTTTCTTATGTGCCATTCTTTCTACTTCTCCTTCCCTTAGCCACCTACTATCTCTCTGATAGTCAACCTGGTATAAGGCTGTCGATGTCCCTTCTTACGGCGATATCTCACTTTGGGCTTGTACTTGAACACAATCACCTTTTTCCGCTTTCCTTCACCAACGACATCAGCAGTGACTTTAGCTCCTGCTATAGTTGGCCTGCCCAAAGTAACCTTATCTCCGTCAGCGATGAGGTATACCTTCTCCAATTCGACGGTATCCCCTACATCAGGAATTCTTTCTACATCTACAGTTTGACCGGGAGAAACCCTATATTGCTTACCGCCAGTTTCAATTACAGCGTAAATTTTCACCCTCCGTTAACATCCCTCTATTGGAATTCTACCAATTCGAGTATGGACTGTCAAGTCATTCACCTAGGCAGTATACTCTGGGGAGACCATTGTGGTCTCCCCAGGTCTTTCATTGGGCATTCGGACTGAATACTAACCCCTCAGGGCTGAGATCAACCTTAACCGTATCACCCTCGGCGAATTCACCCAGAAGTATCTTCTTGGATAGAGGATTCTCAACCTCACGCTGGATGGTACGTCTTAATGGACGAGCGCCAAAAGTGGGATCAAAGCCTTCTCTGGCCAGCCAGGCCTTGGCCTCCTCAGCCAGCACCACTGTTATCTCCCGTTCATCGAGCCTGCGCTGTAACTCTTTCATCATGAGGTCAACGATCTGCCTTATCTGTTCCTCAGTGAGTGGCTCGAAGATAATGGTCTCATCAACGCGGTTGAGAAACTCAGGGCGAAAGGTCTGCTTCAAAGCGCCCTCAATAGAGCTCTTGAGACGCTTCTGTTCCGTTTTCGTCTGTGATTCCTGGCGAAAGCCCAGTGACCCACGCTGAAACTCCTGGCTCCCCAGGTTCGAGGTCATGATGACCACCGTGTTTTTGAAATCAACGGTCCTGCCATGGCCATCAGTCAAACGGCCGTCCTCCAATATCTGGAGCAGTATGTTGAATACATCAGGATGAGCTTTCTCTACCTCATCAAAAAGTATGACCTTATAAGGACGACGGCGCACCGCTTCAGTGAGCTGTCCCCCTTCTTCAAAGCCAATATACCCCGGAGGAGCACCGATGAGACGGGATACAGTGTGTTTTTCCATGTACTCCGACATGTCAAGCCTCACCATTGCCTCTTCCTCATCGAAAAGGAACTCGGCCAAAGCCCGCGCAAGCTCGGTTTTACCAACGCCAGTTGGGCCCAAGAATATGAAGCTACCGATTGGTCTCCTGGGGTCTTTCAAACCTGCACGTGCCCTCCTGATGGCATCGGAAACTGCACTTATAGCCTCCTCCTGCCCTATGACTCTCTTATGTAATTCCTCTTCCATGTGGATAAGCTTCCCGGTCTCCCCTTCCAACATACGGCTCATGGGGATTCCCGTCCATTTAGACACCAGTTCAGCGATACCTTCCTCATCTACCACCTCGGCAACCTTCTTTTCCTGAAGCCATCTGTTCCTCGCCTCGCGGTATTCCTCCTCGAGACCAAGCCGCTGCGTTTTGAGCACCGCTGCCTGTTCGTAATCACCACGCAGAGATGCTGCATCCTCCTCATTTGTGAGCTGTTGAAGCCCCTTCTCCAGATCTTTTACTTCAGGAGGAGCGCTTTCGGCGTCGATCCTGATCTTTGATGCCGCTTCATCTATGAGGTCAATAGCCTTATCAGGTAGAAATCGATCTGAAATGTAACGCTGGCTGAGTTTAGCCGCAGCCACCAGTGCTGAATCCTCGATCTGTATCCTGTGATGGGATTCGTATCTCGGCCTGAGCCCTCTCAACATTTCAATGGTATCATCGACACTGGGCTCTTCTACAAAGATGGGCTGAAATCTCCTTTCCAGAGCGCGGTCCTTCTCTATACGCTCCCGATACTCATCGAGCGTTGTAGCACCCACACACTGCAGCTCACCACGGGCTAGCGCCGGTTTAAGCATATTGGAAGCGTCGATAGATCCCTCAGCAGAACCAGCCCCAACTACAGTATGCAATTCATCAATGAAAAGTACAATCTCGCCTTGAGCATGGCGTATCTCATCCATAACTGCTTTGAGCCGCTCTTCAAATTCGCCACGGAATTTACTCCCCGCAACCAATGCTCCCATATCGAGAGCGATAACCCTGCGGTTTTTCAAGGCGGCAGGAACATCTCCAGCTACGATTTTCTGCGCCAATCCCTCAGCTATAGCCGTTTTACCTACGCCGACTTCACCGATAATTACAGGATTATTCTTGGTACGACGCGTCAATACCTGCATCACACGTCGTATCTCCTCGTCACGCCCTATCACGGGGTCCAGTCTTCCCTCCCTGGCGAGCTCGGTCAGATCCCGGCTGTACTTCTCTAGAGCGCGATATTTGGTCTCCGCCCTGGGATCGGTTATGCGTTGACCACCGCGAATTTCCTGAAGAGCACGATAGATATTCTCCTGGTCTATACCGAATTCCTTGAGAATGTTGGCTGACTCCCCGCCACGCTCTCCAGCAATCGCAATAAACAAATGTTCACTACCCACAAACTCGTCCTTGAATCTATCTGCTTCATTGGCGGCAGCGCGAAGTACAGGTTCAACACGAGGTGTAGGATAAATCTGCGCTCCTTCATAGGTTACGGTAGCACTGCGCTCAAGAGAACGTTCCACTCGCTCCCGCACTGATTCAATACTCACACCGAGTTTCCTCAATATCTCAGCGGCTACGCCGTCCTCTTGTTGTAGCAATGCCAGAAGAATATGTTCCACATCCCACTGGCTATGACGATAGCTCCTTACCAACTCCTGTGAGGTGGCGAGCACCTCCTGTGCCTGATCTGTAAATCTAGGTGGATTCATCATAATAATTGTTTCCTCCTTTGCTCATATTCATCATGGAGGACTCGTAAATCGTGTCCATTATCCCCTTACAAACTGCCATAGTTGTCTACTATGTTTCAGCCTCGGTCAGACGTTGTATCCTCTCCTGTAATTCCAGCATCTCTCTCTCCATCGTGGCCATACGCTCAGACATTCTCAGTATGACCTCGACACCAGCCAGATTAACACCCAAGTCATCCATCAACGTTTTTATTTGACGCAGACGCTCAATGTCGCTCATGGAGTAGAGCCTGCGGTTACCTTGAGAACGCGATGGTTCGATAATACCTACGCGCTCGTAGTATCTCAGGGTTTGAGCATGCACGCCCAAAATTCTAGCTGCCACACTAATAACGTAGCAAGGTTCATTGTCTTCGAACTCCATTGCTAAACCTCCAATCTCCACGAATCGTGTCCGCATACTGTCTTACAATGAACTCCAGTTACAAAGCCACAGATACAGTATCTAGACACGAAGCGATTTTAGCTCCTTGAAAAGCTCTCTTTCCCGTTCCGATAAATTTGTGGGGAGAATAACATTGACTTTGACAAAGAGAGCGCCCTTACCCTTGCCCCCAAGGTGCGGCATGCCCTGACTCGCCAGGCGAAACACCTTGCCATTCTGAGTCTCTGCAGGAATTTTGAGAGCCAGGTTCTTCCCTCCAATCGTGGGCACTTCCACCTCACCGCCAAGAACAGCGTCAAGTAACGATATCGAGACCTCTACATGAAGATCATCACCTGTCCTCTGAAAACGTTTGTTCGCCCGGACAGCTATCAGGAGATAGAGATCACCCGATGCACCACCGTTGTACCCTTGACCACCCTTGCCGGCTATTCTAACCCTGGAGCCATCGTTTACACCGGGTGGTATTTTGACTTCAATCCGCTTGGGCCGAATTATCCTCCCAACACCCCTACACGCAGAACAACCCTTACCACTACAGCTCGGACACTGTTCCTCGCTCTGAATCTCAATTAAGCGGGTTGCTCCTGAAAACGCCTCTTCCAAAGATACTTCAACGGGATAATCCAGGTCCTGACCGCGTCGAGGACCACGTGCTCTTTTGTTGTCCCCAAAACCACCAAATATCGAATCGAATATCGAACCACGCCCCTCACTACCGAAGGCATTGAAATCAAAATTCGTGCCCCCTTTGGTAGAATCCCTGGAATACTGGGGCCCAGCTTGAGCGAATTGGTCGGCATACCGCCATTTATCCCCATACTGATCGTATTTTTTGCGATTCTCCGAGTCAGAAAGCACCTCATATGCCTCGTTTATCTTCTTGAACTTAGCCTCGGCTTCCTTATCACCAGGATTGACGTCAGGATGATACTTCCGGGCTAACTTGCGATAGGCTTGTTTTATCTCCTTGGCAGTTGCATTCTTGTTTACCCCAAGGATGTTATAGTAACCATCTGATGCCATACCCTGAACCTCCTATGCAATTATTATAGAATACTGACAACATTATTGTCAAGAGACATTGGCAAATAAGTTAATAAAAAGTTATCATACTTTCTGATTATTTTAGTAATAATTATTTACAATGTAATATGATTATACTATACTAATGTTATGTCACTTAGATGCCAGGCGAAGATAAGAATCTGAAAAGAAAGGAGGTGATACGATGAACATCGTAAGATGGCAGCCACTCTCAGACCTGGTCACCCTTAGGCAGGCTATGGATCACTTCTTCGATGATTGGGGAAAACCTACGTCACAGCTTGTGAACCCATTCAGCGAGATGGGGAGTATGCCCGTCGATATGTACCAGACCGATAAAGCAGTGGTAGTCAAGGCATCTCTGCCGGGTATGGAGCCGGAAGAAGTTGATATCTCTATCACCGGTGATGTGGTCACCTTGAAGGGAGAACACAAGGAAGAGCATGAGGTAAAAGAGGAAAACTACCTCCGCAGGGAACACCGCTACGGAACTTACTACCGTTCACTGCGCATTCCGGTCCCGATCGAGACTGAGGATGCTGAGGCCTATTTCGATAACGGCATTCTTACCCTGACCCTCCCCAAGATGGAAGAGGCTAAATCCAAGCAGATCAAGGTAAAGCCCAAGGCCGATATCGAGGGCGAGAAGGCATAAGACAACAGTATTAGAAGTGAAAGCTGGACTATGAAGTCCAGCTTTTCTCTTTTATGGTCGTTCGCCTGTACCCACATTACAAAATACAAGCTTGACTTAGCCAGATGGAGCAACATATAATTTGAATTAGTAAGGACACCATGCGGAGGGAGTAACGTTGACGGTTGTGGAGGGGCGGTCCGGGCCAGGAACAATAGCTCTCCAAACTGTGGGCTGCAAGCTCAACCAGGCAGAGACAGACTCGTTAGTGTACAGATTTCGTGAGGCCGGATATCAGATTGTTGCTCCCAACCGCGCCGCTGATATCTATCTGCTAAACACATGCACCGTAACCCACATTGCTGACCACAAGTGCCGTAAACTATTGAGGCTAGCTCACCGACGTAACCCCCATTCTATTATCGTCGTCACCGGTTGCTATGCAGAGCGGGCACCGGGAGAGTTAAGCAGCATCGAAGGCGTGGGGGTGATCATCCCCAACAGTGATAAGGATAATGCAGTTGAGATAGTCAAGAGCATTGATGGCTTCAGAACCAATGGACAGAAAAACAGCCCTCACAGGATTCCATCACATACACGTACACTTATTAAAATCCAGGAAGGTTGCCAGCAACACTGTTCGTTTTGTATCGTACCCCGAGTTCGAGGCCCAGAGAGAAGCTATTGTCAGGATGATATAATCGCTGAGATCAAGACTAGAGTAACCGCAGGCTATAAGGAGGTGGTTCTCACCGGTACCAGAATCGGGCGGTACAGGCAACCTGGAGGCCTGGAGGGATTAATCAGGCGTATACTGGAGGAAAGCGATATCCAGCGATTGCGTCTATCATCGCTCGAACCGTACGACCTGACGCCTGCCCTTGTACAACTCTGGGATAATAAACGCCTTTGTCCCCATATCCATCTCCCGCTGCAGAGCGGAAGTGATTCTGTGCTGACAAGAATGAGGCGACCCTATTCCATCGCTGAGTATCGGCGAGCAGCATCGCTTGCCCAGGAAGCAATACCCAACCTCGCCTTAACCACTGACATAATGGTCGGTTTCCCGGGGGAGAGTGATAGCGAATTCGAAGAAAGCTACGGTTTCTGCGAAGATATCGGTTTCGCCAGAATACATGTTTTTCCCTACTCATCACGACCTGGCACATGCGCTAACGAGTTCGCAGATAAAGTCGAGGACAGAGAAAAGAAGCGACGTACCCAACTGATGCTCAGCTTGGCAAATACAGCCAGCCGGCAGTTTCAGGAACGTTTCCTGGGACAAAACGTTAATGTATTATGGGAGGAGAATAAAAACGGCATCTGGTACGGGACAACTGATAACTATCTCCATGTAAATCTGTCTAGCCGAGAGTCGCTGTCCAATGAGTTGCGAACGGCAACCCTGGTTGCGCTGGGGGACAGTGGGATGTGGGGCAAGTTGACAGACACGAGCGAATTACAACCAACGCCTTTATGTAATTCCTTTAGTATTTGAACGTTTTCAGTAACGGAGGTTATGCTCATGAGCGACAGCGACATAATTTTGTATCTGGTGCTTTTGTTTATCTGTATATTGCTCTCCGGCTTTTTCTCCAGTTCGGAGGTGGCATTCGTCTCACTGCAAAAGCTGAGGTTGAGGCACCTGGCAAACACCGAGGGCGGTGCTGCCAAGCAGGTCGATAAGTTAGCCCAACAACCCGAACGCTTGCTCACAACCATCCTGCTGGGCAACAACCTGGTAAACACAGCTGCCGCAGCCATTGCCACGGTTATTGCAGTATCCATGTTACCTGAGGGATATGCAGTTTTAGCGGCAACAGCAAGTATTACCATCGTACTTCTTGTCTTTGGCGAGGTATTCCCCAAAACCGTAGCTACCAGATACGGGGAACGATTGGCCATGTTGTACGCTGCCCCGATGAGAATACTCACATGGATTCTCGCACCGGTGGCAGCGATATTCGTCTGGATCGGTGACAAGCTAGCCCGGTTAGTAGGAGCTTCCCAAGCCCCACAGGCATTGGTGAGCGAGGGGGAGATCCGCACTGCTGTTTCCGTGGGAGTAGAAGAAGGGACATTGGTCGAATCAGAGGCTGAGATGGTAGAACGCGTCTTCCGTTTCGGCGACCGTCAGGTTGACGAAGTCATGACGCCACGCCCCGATATCTCATGGGCAGAAAAAGGCACCAACCTTGGCGAGTTTCTCTCCATTTACGCACAGTACCCTCATTCCCGCTTCCCGATTTATGAGGATACAATCGATAACGTAATCGGGGTCCTCTGGATCAAGGATGTACTCATGGCACAGGCAAACGGTGAAATCGATAAAGATAGCTTGATCGATGATTTAGCTCGCCCTGCATACTTTATTCCCGAGAGTAAACTCATCGCTGAGCTGTTTGCTGAACTCCAGGAGACCGGTGGTCAGATAGCCATAGTAGTCGATGAGTTCGGTGGTACTGCGGGATTGGTCACCATGGAGAAGCTATTGGAAGAGATCGTTGGGGAATTTGGCGACGAGCTAGCGCTCGCCGGGAAAAGCTATGAAGCGATTGACGAGAATAACTTCCAGATCAGCGGTAGTATGAGACTTGATGATGCCAATGAGCGACTCAATATAGAACTGCCTGAGGGTGAATATGAAACAGTAGCCGGCTTTGTCCTGAGTGTGTTCGGCCACATACCCAAAGAAGGGGAACAACTACGAATCAACAACGTAAAACTTGTAATCACCGAGATGAAAGGAGTCAAGATCGAAAAGATCTTGGTCACCAAGGAGTAACAATGCAGCGATTGCGTGTCACCTTCATCCAGGGAGAGGAGCTAAAATACATCTCGCATCTGGACATGATGCGATTGTGGCAACGGATATTACGCCGTGCTGATATCCCCCTCGCCTATTCCCAGGGATTCAGCCCTCATCCCAAGCTATCCCTTGCAGCACCACTGGCTATCGGCGTAACCAGCAGCAGCGAACTCATGGATATTTTCCTCTACCGCCGGGTGTCCCCGCGCTTCTTCATCAAAGCTGTTAGCTCACAATTACCCTCCGGCCTCGACATCTCCGAGGTGATAGAGATAGGTCTTGGTTTGCCATCGCTGCAATCGCAGGTAGCATCTGCAGAGTACGAGGTAGCTGTTGCCACGAAAAGGGTACGTGAGGAAGTGGACACCTCCATAGCCTCATTGCTGGCTAAAGACAGTCTACCCTGGCAGCATGCTCGGGACAAAGAGATTCGCAAATATGACCTTCGCAGCTTGATCAACAACATCTGGTTAATCGATTACAGGTCTTCGAATTGCACACTTGGTATGCTACTACGTTGCGATAGCACAGGAACAGGCAGGACTGAGCAGGTAATCTCAGCACTCGGCTTCGAAAACGGGCCCACAACGATCCATCGTACCAGATTGATTCTCAAGCAACAGAATAGACCACATCGTTTGATGTAGGAACAGGCGATGCGGTACTAAACAGGAACGAGGGCGAATATGAAGATTCGACCCTGCTGAGACTATGCTAGAACAAGCACTTGACCCACAGCGACAGGAAAAAGCACGCGAATACGCCAGGGCGACGAGACAACTGATATTGGTCGACCTGATACTTGGCGCAGTGTTTCTGCTCACGATCTGGCTCAGCGGAATTTCCAGCGGGCTGAGCAATCTTTTATCATTCCCGTACACAGTGAAGGTTGCCCTCTACTTTCTGGTTCTCATGATGAGCTATGGTATCCTGTCGGCACCACTCGGTTACTATCGTGACTTTGTCCTTCCTCATCGTTATGGCCTGTCACACCAAAGCTGGCAATCCTGGATGGTCGATAAGGCCAAGGAAAGTATCTTAGGATTG
>JAXHUK010000086.1:0-6480 GCA_034189725.1 Chloroflexota bacterium
AAATCATCGGCAAGAGCTATGACCAATGATCATCACAATAGAATTCAATAATTTGAGTCTGTAGTGATCTCTTTATTGAACAATTCCCTCAACAGTAACACTATTGAGACTTTGAGCGATTAGTTCACGCTCTGGGCTGCTGGGTGTATCGGGAATATCGCGGGATATGCGCCAGGTTCTCGAACAGGAGCGCGCGGGAGACGCTCGTGCTGCACTGGCAGTGAACATGTTTTGCTACCGTGTGCGTAAGCAGATTGGGGCTTATATGGCTGTTCTTGGGGACACAGGTGCTGTCGTGTTTGGTGGCGGTATCGGTGAGAATGTGCCCACAGTACGAGAGCGGATCTGCACTGGCATGGCATGGTGCGGGCTGGCGCTGGATCGCGAGCGCAACTCCACGGTGACAGGTTCGGAAGCCCGTATAAGTAATGATGCCTCGAAGATAGATGTGTATGTGGTACCTGTAGATGAGTCTATCATCATTGCTCACGATACGATGCATTGCTTGCGTCAACAAGGTTTATAAACCGCAGCCCAGTAGGGAACTCTGGGAACACGTTGAGATTACTGAAAGGAGGTTTCTATGAGTGGCAATAAGCATACTGAAGAGATTCGCAGGGAGCAATGGGTAGATCACTATCGCAGAAGGAATGAGGCTGCAGACCGTTGGGCATCAGGATACGGGGTGCTACAGCATACCGTGGAGACTCAGGCGAGAATCTTCGCTATGGCTGATTCGTTAGCACTCCAGGGTATACAAGGGGATGGCGTACCTCTGTTCGACGTGCTCTGTGCAGCAGACCGGGTTGCCAGTGCTGCTCTGTGGGTAACAGTCCACGAGACATATGCCAGGAATGTTTATCTGGATGGACGCAACCTGAGTGCCAATGATTTTAAACCGCATCCTGAGGGGCACACCGGTGGCGCACTCAACATGGTGCCTGCTTACACCGGATACATGGTTGCAAATGCGCTCACCGGTTTGACGCGATCCTGGATCATGGGCCAGGGACATTGTGTCGCTGGCGTAGATACCGTCAACGTCCTGCTGGACAATATGACTCAGGAGCACGCCGAGCGATACTCACTTTCCGACGAAGGGCTAACCCGTTATGTGCGGGACTTCTATTCCTATAAACTGCGGGACGATGGCAGGCAAGATTCACCGCTTGGCAGCCATGTTAATGCATACACTGCAGGTGGCGTTGCTGAGGGTGGGTATCTCGGTTTCACCGAACTCCAGTATGTACACATTCCACTGCCCGGGGAACGATTGGTCGTTTTCCTCAGCGATGGTGCTTTCGAGGAACAGCGGGGAAGCGATTGGGCACCACGGTGGTGGCGTGCTGATGATTGTGGTCTGGTAACCCCGATTATGATCAACAATGGCCGCCGTATAGACCAGAGGACGACAATGTCTCAGCAGGGGGGTATCGAGTGGTTTGTTAATCACCTGAAGCTTAACAAATTCGATCCCATAGTATTCGATGGCAGAGATCCGGCGGCATTCGTCTGGGCTATCCTTGAGATGGAGAGTCGGCTTATAGCTAGCACTGAAGCAGTGCATGCTGGCAAGGACCAATACCCTTTGTTGCTACCCTACGGTATAGCTGTGGCGCCTAAGGGATATGGATTCTACGGGGAGGGAACGAACCTGGCTCATAATCTGCCTCTTATGACAAATCCTTATGTTGACGAAGTTGCGGCTCACCACTTTAATGAGAGTGCCCGACGACTATGGGTTCCTCTGGAGGAGATCAGGGATGCCAGTAGCAAGTTGCAGCACCACGAGGCATGTGGTCGCCCCCGGGAGCGAGATCACCCGGTAGCGACAAGAGATGTGCAACTGCGACAGCTTCCATCCCTTGTGTCCCGACCTGTTACCGGTAATCGACAGGACTTCGTTCAGTGGACTCGATCTTCGCCCATGTACGCTGTAGATGCCATGTTTCTAGCCTGCGTTCAGGCCAACCCTCACCTGCGACCGAGGGTGGGCAATCCGGACGAGATGCGCTCGAACCGTATGCTAAGCACCCTGGATGCATTGAAATTTCGCGTAACAGAACCTGAGCCGAGCATTCCTGAGGATATTCATGGTGCTGTTATCACAGCGCTCAACGAGGAGGCTGTAGCCTCCGCTGCCCTGGGTAACAAGGGGGGAATCAATATTATAGTCACGTACGAGGCATTTGGTGCCAAAATGCATGGTGTTGTGCGCCAGGAGATCATTTTTGCCAATCACTGCGGGGAAGCAGCGTGTCGACAAGGCTGGCTTTCGATCCCGCTGGTGCTCACTTCTCACACATGGGAGAATGCAAAAAACGAACAATCACACCAGGACCCTATGATGGCAGAGGCTATGCTCAATGAGCTCTCACATGTGTCGCGGGTCCTGTTTGTCCCCGATTACAACACCGCCGCCGTAGTAATGCGCGCTGTCTACCAGACGTGGGGTCAGATATGGACTCTGGTAGTACCCAAGGTTGACCAAATTGCGGAACTGTTTACTCCGGAGGAGGCGACTCTGCTACTCGAGCAGGGAGCTATCCGACTGGAGTGGGCTGGTAAAAATGTATCTCGACAACAAATTGTACTCACTGCTATAGGAGCTTACCAACTGGAGGAAACGTTAAAAGCTTCAGCGCGTCTCGCGGAGCGAGAGATCGCTCATTCTGTTGTATACATGCTTGAGCCAGGGAGGTTCCGTAAGCCTCGCAGTGAGGGTGAGCGGGCCCATGGGGCAGACACTGGCATACGGGAGGAACTCTATCCGGGATCAGTGTCGGCTCGTATATTCGTCAGTCATACGCGGCCGGAGCCGTTACTCGGAGTGTTGAATCAGCTCGTTACCGGCGACCAGACCTCTGGTCTGGGTTACATTGCAAGGGGTGGTACCTTGACCGTCCCGGGGATGCTGTTCGTCAACCGCTGTACCTGGGCTCACATACTCGAGGAATCCGCCTGTCTGCTGAAACTGCCCAGGGAAGCACTCCTGAATCCCGATGAACTGGCAGCGCTGGATGGCAAGACCTCTCCCGAAGGGATAATTCTGTAGATTTCCTGAACACTATTCCACAGATCGGACGTAATGGATGCGCAGTCGTCTGAATACTGTGACTGGCGAGGTGGTTAGCGATTGCGATACGTTTTCTGGCAGTGGGAGTCTTGGTGATCGCGGTACAGTTCGCGGGCTGAGTGTGGCATAATACAATGATGAGGAATTCTATCTGGCACAGTCGATAAACGGCTGTCATTGAGCGGGTATGAACAGGA
This sequence comes from Chloroflexota bacterium, assembly GCA_034189725.1. Taxonomy (GTDB): domain Bacteria; phylum Chloroflexota; class Dehalococcoidia; order SZUA-161; family SZUA-161; genus JAXHUK01. Next base: position 3,274 of record JAXHUK010000086.1, read on the forward strand.
GCGAGGATGGCATATAAGGGTATCGGGGAATACGGTATTATAGGGAACATGCTCTCAGCAGCCCTGGTGGGAACCGATGGTTCCATTGACTGGTGTTGTCTGCCGCACTTCGATTCCCCGAGCGTATTCGCCGCCATACTCGATGATGAGATAGGAGGCAGGTTTAGCATAAGGCCTCAGACTCCTTTTCGATCTACCCAGTCATATATCCAGGATACAAATGTACTTCAGACCACATTCCATACGGCGACTGGCAGTGTCACCGTAACCGATTTCATGCCATGCTACCTGGATACTCATCACAGACTGACCCAGTTTCATGAAATTCACCGTATGGTGCGATGTGCCTCCGGCAAGATGTCACTGGAGGCCGTAGTTGAACCGAGATTGAACTACGCGCGGGATGAGACGATACTGGCCACATCCCGGTGGGGCATAACAGCGAGCGGAGGTAGCGAATCCCTTGTGGTTTCCTCGTCAGTGCCCTTTACTGTTGAAGGGCATCAAGCTGCAAGCAGATTCGTAGTAAAGAGGGGAGAGAAGGTAACATTCATACTGCATTATGGCGCGACAGAGGCCAAATCGCCTGGCGTTTACAGAACAAAGCGTAAGCTGGAGCAGACATTGGCATACTGGCGGAGCAAGTCTGAGGGTTGTGTATTCTCAGGTATCTGGGGGGATGCCATATTGCGGTCGTATCTTGCCCTGCATCTGATGATATACTCGCCGACAGGTGCTATCATAGCTGCTCCCACTACATCGCTTCCAGAGATGATCGGAGGCCAACGAAACTGGGATTATCGTTTTGCCTGGCTCCGCGATGCCTCGCTGACGATAAATGCCCTTTTCCATCTGGGCCATGTCGAAGAAGCCTTGACGTTTTTTAACTGGTTGGTCGATGTTAGTAGTGAACGCGGTCCCACGATGCAGATCCTCTACGGAATCGATTCCATTGTGCCACCTGAGGAGCAAGAGTTATCTCATCTCAGGGGATATCGCAACTCTTCCCCTGTTCGGATTGGGAACGGTGCTCATAATCAACTCCAGCTCGACGTTTTCGGTGAAGTAGTTGACGCTGCGTATACCTATCTCAATATCGCCGGCTATATTTCGAACAAGACGTGGGAGGTGTTGGAGAATTTCATCGACAGTGCGTGCAGGTTATGGCAGCTTCCCGATAGCGGTATCTGGGAGGTCAGGGGTGGCCCCTATCATTTTATCCATTCAAAACTCATGTGTTGGGTCGCGGTGGAAAGAGGGATGAGAATAGCGGAGAAGCTGGGACACACAGAGAAGGTCGATCGCTGGCGGGCGACGGCTGGTGATATTCGGGACGACATTATGAGCAAAGGTTGGAATGAGGACAAACAGGCATTTACACAACACTATGACACATCGGCTCTGGATGCGAGTAACCTGCTTATGACTCTCTTTGGCTTTTTACCAGTCTCCGATGAGCGAATTATATCCACTGTTGAGCGCACTATGGAAGAGTTGAACTGGGATGGCTTGTTGCGCAGATATAGAACTGAGGAAACCGATGATGGACTCAGCGGATCGGAAGGGGCATTTCTGTGGTGCTCGTTCTGGTTGGTGCGTATCTTGCTTCGGATGGACAGGATTGAGGAGGCTACCAATCTTTATCAAAGGCTGCTCAACTGTGGTAATCACCTGGGCCTTTTCTCAGAAATGGTTGATCCTGTGTCAGGCGAGATGCTGGGTAACTTTCCCCAGGCATTGAATCATCTGGCTGTCATTATAACCGGTCTTGAGCTTACCCATACATTAGATGGGGATAAACAGTGGTGCAATGCCCTGAATTGATTGATGCCAGTGAGAAAGACTCTTGTAATCGGTATGAGTTCATTTTAATGAAACAGGTTTCTCATTATCCTGTCGCGAAAAGAAGATGGTGCCAGAGAACAGCCCCGACAATGTAGCTCCCGTGGGGAATCCCGAACTACGTCCGGCTCGTGTCCCGAGTTCGGGATGGATAGACATCTCGATCCCGCTTCGGAGCGAGATGGTGCAATGGCCTGGTGATCCACCGGTGCGAATCGAGCGTATGCTTGACATGGAGCGCGGAGATTCATCTAACCTCTCCACAATCTCGATGTGTGCGCATACTGGTACGCACATGGATGCGCCGCTTCATTACATACCAGATGGGGAAAATATAGCGGGGATACCACTCGAAACAGTGATAGGCCGTGCGCGGGTGATTGAGATCCAGGATACGGAGTCGATTAAACCTGCGGAACTGGTCGAGCGCCGAATCCGGCGGGGTGAACGCATACTGTTCAAGACGCATAACTCGCGGCGCAGATGGAGTGGAGAGGATTTCATCGAGGATTTCGTATTCATGTCAAAAGAGGCGGCTCGTTTTCTCGCAGACCGTGGTGTCAGGGTTGTGGGTATCGATTACCTCTCGGTCGGTGACCTGGGGGATGACGGTGACCAAACGCACAAGGTGCTGCTCGAAGCTGGTGTCTGGATTATCGAGGGCCTCGATCTTTCAGGAGTACAGCCAGGTAGATACGATCTGATCTGTCTCCCGCTCAAACTCGATGGGTGCGATGGCGCGCCTGCAAGGGTGCTCGTGCGACCTGTCCGTGAGAGCAGACGGAAGAGCCACGGGTAACTGGCTGCGTGGCAGACAAAAAGGCCAGCGCAGGATTACTGCACTGGCCTTACCAAAAAGAAGCCCCGGTAAAATCATTACCGAGGCCGTTGATTGTCAACTTTGAACGATATAGAGTACTGATTTGCTGCTAATCAATGAACGTCTTCCATTTTGCCGCTCCAACTCATAAATGAAGCGCGGTTGTTTCGTATACACTAGTTGGCGATAGTAACAAGCATCGGTAGAAAAGTCAACATACCTGAAGTTACCTTTTCCTCCCATTTTAGTTTATGCCAGAAGGCAGAGTGCCTGGACGGCGAGCAATATTCAGAGAGCGGGCGCCTGGTTAAAGGTAGGTACGTATCTCTTGTTCTAGTTACCTGGAGCAGTTCGCTGAACTATTCGGTGGGTGGAGCAGGGGCCTGGGGGCTTAGCTCTCATCTTCCTCTGGTGCCGGCTGCTCCTGGCTAACATACTCATACGTTGTGAAGCCATCGACTACCTGATAGGTGTGCTTGCCCGGTTCGGCTTTATGCAGCACAGGTTTGAGCAGAGAACTGGCGATATGCATCAGGTCGTCGAGT
>JAXHUK010000087.1:0-9957 GCA_034189725.1 Chloroflexota bacterium
TGTAACCAGGATACAATCCTCTTTCCTTAAAATCATCGAGGGAATGCAATCCTAACATCATGCGAATCTGTGGTACCAGAGTCCCTGCCTTCTCCTTAAGTTTGCTAAAGGTCTGCCATTGCTCGATCCCGTTTCTCACCGTGGCATCCTGAACCGATGTAATACCTGATGAGAGAAAGCTTTGATTAACCAGCTTCACTCCGTGGCTGAACTCCTGTTCACTCAAAGGAGGCACTACTTGTTCATTGATATAAGCGTTCATGCCGAAGAGTATGCCATTAGGTTCACCAGTCTCGACATCTCGATCAATAAGGCCGCCTGGAGGATCGGGGGTCTCAATAGAAATGCCAGCCAGAAAAAGCGCCTGGCTATTGAGCACACAGGCATGTAGTGAACGATGAGTCAGTTTCACCGGGTGATGTGGCGCTGCTCGGTCGAGGTCGTGCCGGGTAGGATGGCGACTCTCAGAGAGGTAGAACTCGTTGTACCCGCTGGCCTTTATCCAGGCACCTCGTGGTATAAACTCCGCTTGCTGTCGAATCCGGCTCTCAATATCTGAGATCGATGCTACCGAGGCAGGGCTGCAATCCACACCGAGCAATCTGGAAGCATAACCCAGGACATGTGCATGAGCATCGTTGAAGCCAGGAATTACCGTCTTACCCTCACAGTCGATAAGCTTTGCATGTCCTTTGAACAGGTCCAGGTCTCCATTAGAGCCAACCCACACTATCTCGCCGGCCCCTGCTGCTACCAGTTCTGCCCGGGGACACCGGGGATTCATTGTCATCAGGTTTGCATTATAAAGGACCAGGTCTGCTGCTTGTGTACTCAATGTTTCCCCGAACTACGGTAATTATTTTCAAGTAACGATACCTAAAGCAGTTGTTTACTATTCATTGCCGCTAGTGTATGATTATATCGCTTACAATAATGGAAAGAAAGGAGACTATGTAATCTGCGTTATTCCTTACAATGTGAAGAGCACTTAACAAGAAAGAAAGGGAAACAAAAAATGAAAAGGCTAGGCTTTATTCTTTTACTGATGCTGGCTGTCATTTCCTTAATGGTAGCCGGATGTAACGGTGATGGTGATGGTGACGCTACACCTGCAGCTACGGCAACTCCAGAGGCTACAGCTACCGTGGAGACCAGCGAAACTGCAACCCCGGAGGCAACAGCCACAGCAGCGCCAGAGGAGACTGCAACTCCAGAAGCCCCAGACACAGGGGATAACAACGAACTGATGGAGATTCTGAGTCAGGCAGAAGATAGAGGCCCTGTTAAATATGATGTGGTGATGAGCGGTGGTGGTATACCCCCCACAACTATGTCTGTGTGGGAGAAAGATGGTAAAGTAAGAACCGAGATGACAGAGCAAGGGCAAACCATGATTATCTTAACAGATACTAATGAACAAATCATGTACATGTATATGCCAGCAGAGAATTCAGCCATAGCAATGGACTACAGCGAAGCGGAGGAATCTGTTACAGAACAGGCTGAAGACCTCATGGATTTCAATCCCACGATTATCGGGACCGAAATCCTGGATGGAAAAACCTGCCTGGTTGTTGCATATGATGCGGGAGAAGATGAAACGGGCGATGCCAAGATGTGGATATGGAAAGAATATGGATTCCCGATCAGAGTCGAGATCACGGGAATAGAAGGTGCGGTAATGGTAATGGTGATTGAGAACATAGAATTCACCGATATCTCTGACGACATGTTTGAACTACCGGCAGGGGTGGATATAATAGAAATGTTTGACATGATGGATATGATGCCATAAGTACCCCAATAGTATCCATGAGGATGACATGCCCCTGTACTCAGGAACTGAGACCGATGAGACTTCATAAATCGCTATATCATCTGGTGACATGCAACCTGAAATGCGGGCAATAATTAAAGAAAGGAAAATTAAAAATGAAAAGGCTAGGTTCTGTTCTTTTACTGATGCTGGCTGTCATTTCCTTAATGGTAGCCGGGTGTAACGGTGATGGTGACGCTACACCTGCAGCGACAGCAACTCCAGAGGCAACAGCTACAATGGGAATCAGCGAAACTGCAACCCCGGAGGCTATAGCCACAGCAGCACCAGACGAGACTGCGACTCCAGGGGGTCCAGGACCAGGAGAGCCAACCGATCCGGTATCGTTCAACGAACTGATACCATTCCTGCCTGATCCACCTGCTGGTTGGGATGCAGATGAGCCTTTCGGAATAACACAGACAGTTATGGAATGGTCTTGGAGTCAGGCACTCAGAGATTACTACTCTCAAACCACTGACGAATCTGTCACTGTGTTTATCTACGATTCTGCGTACTACTATGAGTTCAGCTGGTATTCGCTTTATGCTTATGCCATTGAGTGGGAATCTACGGAGGGGTATTCGAGATCCGTTACCGTTGACGGTTATCCAGCGTGGGAAATATACAGTAATCCTGACAGCTACTCTCTGATGGTCTTGGTTGCAGACAGATTTATGGTAGCTATTTATGCGGAAACGAAAGCTACCCTTGACATGTTCTCTGACCTGATCGACTACGACGGAATCGCTGCTCTCGATTAGTTTCGTAGCGATCTACGATGCATTAGCAAGCGGCAACTCCCGGTGTACCGGGAGTTGCCGCTTTTTCATTCCGCAATCTTTCAACACCCAGGAGCGACCCGGCACATCCCTCCTGCTCCTGTTCTCACATACGCCCTCGCTCTAATCCTTCCGCACGTCGCGCTCTCTCCAGGTGTACCATGAGAATAGCGATATCGGCCGGCGTTACCCCGTAAATACGTGAAGCCTGACCCAGGGTCGCAGGTTGAAAATACTTCAATCTCTCGCGGGCTTCTATGCGGAAGCCGCTGATGTCATCATAGTTAAATCCTGGGGGAATAGCTCGTTCCTCCAATCGGTTGACTCTGTCAACCTCCGTCCTTTGCCTCTCTATGTACCCCTCATATTTGGCCTCGATCTCCACCTGCTCCCGGCAATCATGGACAAGACCTGCCTCACCATACCCCAGCTTGGACAACAACTGGTAGCTGGCCTCAGGTCTGCGCAAGAACTCCAGGGCGCTAACGCTACGCTCCATAGGCGGGAGATGATGTCTCTGTAATACTGAATCAAGCCTCTCTCCCGGACTGAAGAACGTTTTAGCCAGACGGCTCAACTCTCTGGCAATTTCATGACGTTTTTTTTCGACATCTTGATAACGATCATCGGAAATCAGTCCAATCTGATAACCGATCGGCGTCAATCTCAGGTCAGCGTTGTCCTGGCGCAGCAGGAGACGATACTCTGCCCTCGAGGTCAGAAGCCGGTACGGTTCAGTAAGGTCTCTGGTTACCAGGTCATCGATCATAACTCCAATGTATGCCTGATCGCGGCGCAGTATAAGCGGAGGGTTGCCCTTGACCTTGAGCGCTGCATTGATGCCCGCCAGTAATCCCTGCCCTGCTGCCTCCTCATAGCCAGAAGTTCCGTTTATCTGACCGGCGAAGTACAATCCAGGTACAAGCTTTGACTCCAGCGTAGCCTGGGTCTGGCTGGGAATCACATAGTCATACTCTATAGCATAGCCTACACGCATCATCTCTACTCGCTCCAGTGCAGGGATTGTACGCAGCATGGCTAATTGCACATCCTCGGGCAAGCTCGTGTTCAGACCCTGAACATAGACCTCGTTCGTTTCCCAGCCCTCAGGCTCCAGGAAAAGGCCATGTGTCTCCTTATCGGCGAAGCGAACTATCTTGTCCTCTATGGAAGGACAGTAGCGAGGTCCAACACCATTGATAAATCCGGTGAATAAAGGGGCACGGTGCAGATTAGAGCGAATTATCTCGTGCGTCTTTTCATTGGTGTAGATGAGATAGCAAGGGATTTGCTGCCGCCAGGATATCGGTTTATCTTGAGGATAAACAGGATTCGGTAAAGAATGATTTACGTGATCATTTGATGGGACAAAGCTGAAGTGAAGAGGAACCTCGCTTCCAGGTTGAATAACTGACTTGCTGAAATCAATAGTCCTCGCATCCAGGCGAGGCGGCGTGCCCGTCTTCAACCTTCCTAAAGTAAAGCCCAAATCACGCAGACTCTGCGACAATCCATAGGCAGCAAACTCCCCCGCCCTTCCTGCAGGATAAGCAGTGTCTCCCACAATCACCCTGCCTGCTAATGAGGTTCCCGTGGTTAAGACAACTGTTTTTCCCTCATACGTCCATCCTGTATTAGTCCTCACAGAGAGCACATGCCCAGAACCATCCCCAAATGTCAGTTCCTCAACAAGCGCTTGTTTGACATCGAGGTTTGGCTGTCGCTCCAAAGTGTGTTTCATGGAGAGACTGTAGAGCCTCTTATCCGCCTGAGCGCGCAATGCTTGAACAGCAGGGCCTCTACCGGTATTCAGCATCCTTATCTGGATAAAGGTCTTGTCTATAGTTCGCGCCATCTCCCCACCGAGCGCATCGATCTCCCTGACTACATGGCCCTTGGCAGGCCCTCCAATAGAGGGATTACAGGACATGAGTGCCACATTGTCCAGATTCATAGTGAGCAAAAGCGTATGGCAGCCTAACCTTGCCGCCGCCAGAGCCGCTTCACAACCCGCATGCCCTGCTCCAATAACTATAACATCGTACATTTTTATATCCCTAGAGAATTCCACTGCCCGTATATAATTATAGCAAAAAAACAACAACCAGGAGCGTTCCCGGACATAGGAAATATCGACAGGATTTCACGGAGTCGACCTAGAGAAACATAAAGTTGTAGAACATATCTGAGAGTTCAGTCTGATTCCGCTACAAACTTCTCTCCAGTATCTTCATCTATAATTACAACGACTATTCGGGGAATCTGGATCGTCTTTCCTCCCTCAACAACTACGGCAGCACTACCACTATATGTCACCTCATAGAATTCCCTCCCCTCACTAACATAGCTTCGAACCGTTCTTACAGCGTTAATGAGGTCGGGAAAGCAGTAACCCGCATATTCTACGCTCCTTGTCTTGACGATGCCCGAGATGAAGCCAAACAGTTTCTGTCCCGCTATGGTCGGGAGTTCCCTACCGCTTGCGAAACCTTCTGGAATTTTTAGAGGAAGCACTGGTTGCTTAAGGCGTTGACTAATATCGTAAAAGGGCATAGGATATGGCTAAATCGAATTTCCACCAGTTATGGGACGCAGCCATAGTTCTAGAATATAATCACCCCCTTTCATATTCTCCTAACTCTTAACATGATATAAGGAGCTTGAAAATGGAGAGCATTAATCTTTGGATTTTCACTGTAATAATTGCTATGAGTGGCATAGCATTACATTTGTATTATGAGGGCAAGGTATTAGCAAGGCCAGAAAATTCAAGGAAGATTGGCGAACAAATGTGGAAAGCTGCCTTTTTTGGATAGTGATAATTGCATGTGTGTTTATAATCTTTCTCATTATTAATTGGCTTCTGCCAACTATGTGACCACTTAAAATGACACACTACCAAAAAGCAATGGTTTCTTAATCTTGGATAACAGAATTAACCTTCCCCAATGCCCATACTGTGACTTCAGGTCTTCAGATAGGAAAGAACAGAAGGAGCATTTAATAAGAGAGCACTATACAAAAATGGTTGAGATTGAAAAGCAGCAAATAACCAAGAGGCATGGCAAGAAAGACTCAGTATGGGAGATTACTCGAATTGGTATAGAAAAACTTCACTCCTAAGGGGCTACATAGATATTGAGTCTGCAAAGGCTCCCTTGGGAACAAAGGCGTATTTTCCCCTGAACAGAGTCCTAGTAGTACGTGGAGACATGAACAAAGGTAGGTGTTAACAATGGATAAGCTTAAGAAAATTGAAGCCTTTTCTGAGAAGTATATAAATCTCCTGACATCAGAGACTATGGCGTTCAGGGAAGCAGGTTCTTGGGAAAAAGTGAGGCAAGACTGGTGGCTAGCTCTCATATTCTTTTTTGATAGGGCTTTTTATCAAGGACGGAGTGACAAGATTTCTAGCTATTTTGAGCAGGCAACGATTAAAGCTATGGACAGTGTTTTACCCGGTTCATCATCTGAGGAGAGACTCTTATCGCTAGAAAAGCTTGGTGATTGGTTAGACCGTGAGAAATGGGGGAGTCAAGGAAATCCACTGTGGGATGCATTATGCAAAAAATATGACATTGGTGAGGGCAAAAAGTACGGCACTGGGCGAGAGAGCGATAGGAAAATGGTTTTAAGTTCTCTGAACTTTATCGTGAATCATTGCGACAACTATAACATCCTTGAGCATTCTATCCAGAATATTCAAAATGGAGAGATTGTCATGCTCAGCAACAAGCTACATGACATTTTTAGCATAGGCGATAAAATAACATCTTTATTCTTGAGGGATACGGTCTTCCTCTACAGTTTAGAGACATACCTCAAGCCAGAAGATTACTACTATGTCTTGCCTGTAGACACTTGGGTCAGGAAAATAGCTGACAAGCTGGGAATAGAGGCAAATGCCAAAGCTATGGCGATTGCTTGCCAGCAAAATAATGTTTCTCCCATAAAGTTTAACCAGGGTGCTTGGTATCTTGGCTCACATTCGTTTTCAGAGCTTCTAGACATGTTATAGCCATTGGTTACTGGGATATAGGGTCAATAAAAAAGGAGTGCAAAACAGGTAAAGCACCACCCATAGCATTAGAGGATGCTCCACCTGTTATTTTCTACACTTTCAATCGTAGACGGCTATCTGTTACCCTCCGCCCAAATTATACAATAATAACACTGCAGGCTATAATAGTTGACAAAGCCACTGTTGTATGCTACAGTTTCCCTAAATAGAATATGTAATCGGCTGAGAACAAGAGTAGTATGCCTCCAGCGAGTCTCAGAGAGTCGGGTTAGGTGTGAGCCGATGTCGGCGCAGGGGCAGAATGGACTTGGGAGCTGCAAACCGAAACCTCCAAATTGAGTGGAGTAGGCTTTGCCGGAGTTGGTACCGTTATCAGAACCTAGGGTATCGCCTTGACTAAAAAGGGCCGTACCCGAAAAGAGTGAGTTATCGTATTTGCTATAAGACCGATAACTAACAAGGGTGGCACCGCGGAGTTTTGACCTCGTCCCTTAGGACGAGGTTTTTAATTTGCCTTTTGAGGGTATAGCTATGGCAGTTCAATACATTCCCAATCTGGATACTTTCCGAGTGTTAGCGAATGAGGGAAACCTGATTCCGGTATACCGCGAACTCCCCGCTGACCTTGACACGCCAGTCTCGGTATTTCTCAAACTGAATCAGGAAGCCCCCACCTTCCTTCTGGAGAGCGTGGAAGGCGGCGAGAAGCTGGGGCGTTATTCATTTATAGGCATAGGTCACAATATAATATTAAAATCATCAGGGAACAAAGCGATCATCCACCGAAACGGAGATAGGCGCAAGGTATCTCTCGAGGGGCGCGACTGCCTGCATCTGGTGAAGGAACTCCTGGCCCAGCGCCAGGTGGTTGCAATTCCCGGACTACCGCGTTTCTTCGGCGGTGCCGTGGGGTATATGTCCTATGATATGGTACGCTCTTTCGAAACGAAATTGTCAGAGTGCTCACATGACGAACTCGGCCTCCCTGAAAGTGTTTTCGTATTCACTGACACTATGGTTATCTTCGACCACGTCCAGCACAAGATCAAGGTCGTCGCCAATACTCACGTTGATGGACCTGCTGAGTTCGCCTATGAACAGGCGATATCCAAGATCGAGTCCATAATCGCCAGACTGGTTAGGCCTCTCTCTCTGGAATCGAAGGGAACAAGTTCCAGAACAATTTCTCCCCAGGACAAAAAACTTTCCTCTAATTTTACCCAGAAGGAGTTCGAGGCAGGAGTTAGAGCCTGCAAGGAGTACATCGCTGCGGGCGATGCCTTTCAGATTGTGTTCTCGCAACGGTTGCAACGCAAGACCACTGCAGAGCCGTTCACCATCTACAGGGCACTGCGCACGCTCAATCCCTCCCCTTATCTGTTCTATCTCGATCTAGGAGATTTCCAGCTTATCGGTTCAAGCCCTGAGATGCTGGTGAAGGCCGAGGATGGCCTCGCGGAGACCTGTCCCATTGCCGGCACCAGGCCGAGGGGAGCAAATGAGCAAGAGGATGAAACCCTGGCAGCCGAGCTTCTCGCTGACCCTAAGGAACTGGCGGAACACGCAATGCTGGTCGACCTCGCCCGAAACGACCTGGGAAGGGTTTGCCAGCACGGCACAGTGACAGTGCCAGTATCGATGTCTATAGAGAAGTTCTCCCATGTTATGCACATTGTCTCAACAGCCGAGGGGAAACTAAAACCCGGTGAGGATGCATTCAGTCTGCTAAGAGCAGCATTCCCCGCTGGCACACTATCCGGCGCTCCCAAAATCAGGGCTATGGAGATTATAACCGAGCTTGAGGACCTCAAACGCGGACCGTATGGTGGAGCTGTTGGCTACTTCAGTTACAGTGGAAATATGGATACCTGTATCACGATTCGCACTATCGTTATGATAGGAGATACCGTTTATCTTCAAGGTGGTGCTGGTATAGTATACGACTCTGACCCGGCACTGGAATATCAGGAGACACTAAATAAGGTGAAGGCTTTGGAAAAGGCAGTTGAAATAGCAGAGGATGAAGGGTATTATACGTGAGTCAGCGATGAACACCGAGTACATTGGAGGCAAATTGAGATGATAAAGGAAGCTCTGTCCAAAATCGTATCCGGAAGCGACCTAACTATGGCCGAGGCCCGAGAGGTAATGACCGAAATCATGCAGGGTCAAGCAACCCCGGCACAGATCGGCTCATTCATTACTGCCCTGCGGATGAAAGGGGAGACCTCTAACGAAATCGCTGGATGTGCCCAGGCGATGAGAGAAAACGCCGTCCAGGTAAAGCCGAAGCAGAAACCTCTGGTTGATACATGCGGTACCGGGGGCGATAGCAGCGGTACATTCAACATCTCGACCACAGTAGCATTCGTCGCTGCTGGTACAGGTCTCGCAGTTGCCAAACATGGAAATCGTTCGGTGTCCAGCCGCTGTGGCAGCGCCGACTTATTACAGGCCCTCGGTGTCAATCTGGAACTGAACGCAGAACAACTCGCTCATTGTATTGATGAGGTCGGTATTGGTTTCCTGTTTGCCCCACTGATGCACCCGGCAATGAAACACGCCCTGGGGCCTCGCCAGGAGATAGGATTGCGTACGATATTTAACATACTGGGACCGTTGACCAATCCTGCCAGCGCTAAAAGGCAACTCCTCGGTGTATATGATAGCAATCTTTCAGAACTAATGGCAGAAGTACTTCTCGCCATCGGAGCCGAGCACGCTTTCGTGGTGCATGGTGCTGACGGGCTTGATGAATTATCGGTTACCGGGCCTAACAAGGTCTCACAGCTCCACGATGGCCATATCGAAACATACTATCTCGACCCCCAGGAGTTAGGATTACCGCGAGCCAAACTGAGTGACCTCGCCGGCGGTACCACTGAGGACAACGTCACTATAACAAAAGCCCTGCTGAAAGGTGAAAAAGGGCCAAAGAGAGATGTCGTCCTGCTCAATACCGCAGCGGTGCTCGTAGCTGGTGGCAAAGCAAAAGACCTCAGCGAAGGCCTGGCCCTGGCGGCTGAATCCATCGATAGCGGCAAGGCTTCCCAGAAAATCGATGATCTCGCGGAGATGAGCCAGCGTTTCAGTAAGTAGATTAGCCCCGAATTTATGCGTGATTCAATATCAAGCGAAATAAGATGATTCTAGATAAAATAGTAGATAACAGGAAGAAACGGATCGCAGAGCGTAAATCACAAACACCGCTCGCTGACATGGGAACCCACTACACCAGCTCAAAGTTCACCATCTTATCCTGCCAGGAGGCTTATGATGGATATGTTGGAGTGTGCACAAGGCCTTTTCTGGATGCCTTGCCCAGGTCAAGTACAAGT
>JAXHUK010000088.1:0-9602 GCA_034189725.1 Chloroflexota bacterium
GTGGCGGTTAGCAGAGGATGTTGATGAGAATGTCTTGCGTCTAGCAAACTCTGAGTATAGTGCTCCGGAGACCACGTTGGTTGGGGCTGGTGGCCAGGAGGTGTGGACCTTCGAGGCAGTTGGCGCAGGCGAGACAACGATATCACTGGAATATGTCAGGCCCTGGGAAGAGGGTGTTCCTGCTGTGGATACGTTCCAGCTGACCGTAGTTGTGGAATAGTGTCAACGCAGATACTGCACGGAGAATTGACCAGAGCCATCGAATGAATTCGGGGGCTCATTGCTTTGCTTTGCACTCCAAGTTATTGGAGGTTTTACAAAAAAGGCTCAACAACAAAGCTGCGTGCATTATCTAGGATCAATGTACGGGATAAGCGTTGAGGGGATCAGTCCTGCTGCTTCCTCGTCTGCCGCCAGACATGAAACAAGCGTCGCCATGCTGTCAGGTTGGAGAGCACCGCCATTATCCACAATACCACGAGCATCTGGTTGAATATGAGTCCAATGGCAAGCAGGACGACTCTCTCGGGGCGGGTGAATATGCCCACCTCGCACTTCAACCCAAGTCCCTCTGCCCGCGCTCTCACATAGCTGGTGGTTAGCGAACCTACCAGGGCAGCCCCGACCAGCAACGACTCTTGAAATGAGCCTTGGCCCGCATAGTAAGCAAGCAGGCCCAGGAACAGTGCTGCCTCGGAGAAGCGGTCGAATGTGGAGTCGAGCAGGGCGCCAAACAGGGTGGTGCGCCCGCTGGCGCGAGCTACAGCTCCATCGAGGAGGTCGAATGCCCCTGAGAGGAGCACCAGAAAACCGCCCAAAAAGAATCGGCCTGTGTATACTACCCAGGCCACTGCGAGAGTGAGCAACAGGCCGATTACGGTCAGAACATTCGGGTTTATCCCAGTTTTGGCAAGTAGCTTCGCTGGGAGCTTATTGACACGCTGGCCCAAGGCGCGTCTGGCCTTGTTGAGCATAGGCTATTTCCTCACTAACTACCTGGGGGTGATCTTGTCGCAACTCTTGGTAGTAGTCTATAACCCGCTGGGCGACTGACTCCCAGCTATAATCCTGGGCTTTCAGTTCACCCATTGCCCCCATTCTCTCCCGTAGCGGCTTATCCCGAAGCAACTGGAGAAGACCATCGGCGAGAGCTCTCGTATCCTGCGGCTTCACAAGCAGGCCATCAACACCATGGCTGACTACGTCAGCGTAGCCTGCAATATTTGAGGCAATTATCGGTTTCCCTGCAGCCATTGCCTCCAGCAGTACCAGACCGAAGCTTTCCTTGCCGGTTGCGGGGGAGCAGAATATATCTGCACTTCTATAGTAACGAGGCAGGTCATCATACGATGCGAAGCCAGCGAAAACGATGTCTTGCAGGTTACGTGCAATTGCGAGCCTGCGGTACTTTTGCCACGAGCGGTCTTTAGGCCCGACTACGATAAGGCGGCAGTGGGGGAACTCTCTCTTGACCTGCTCATAAGCTCCGAGCAGGTACTTGAATCCCTTTCTTTTCTCCATTCTGCCCACAAAGAGAATGTTCAGCTTGTCGTCACAATACTGCTCCAGTGGTTCGGTATGATTTTTAAAATGCTGCAGGTCGATGCCGTTGGGAATGATGGTATATTCAGCAGGAAAGTATTGATTAACGAATCCCTTTGCTGCGTTGGACACTGCGATTCTGCCATCAAGCTTATTGAACCAGCGGTTGAGTATTATGGGTTTCCAGAAGGGATAGCCCCAACTGTTATTGCGATACGCATGGAATGTACCCACTGCCAGTTCCTGCGACGTATAGTGTAACACTGAGGTAGCCAGTACCGGGAGTAAGGGCTCGTGGATATGGATGACATCGAATTTCTCTCTATTCAGAATGTCTGGAATTCGACCGGAGAAGAGCAATAACGGTGATACAGGGACGCGGACAATGGAGCCGCTCGCTCGTATTGGTACTGGCCTGCCGAGGACAATAACGTCGCCGTTTTGCAGGGTCTCTCGCGGTTTCGAGGAGGGGGCGATAATGGTCACCTCATGTCCCATGCGAATGAAATTCTCTTCAAGGCGTGAGATGTGGATACCCACTCCCCCTGGATACGCCATGTCGTATGGACAAACCAGAGCTATTTTCATTGTATTTTTGAGTCCGTTTTCGCCGCTTTTTCGGTATTCCAGTTAGTACCTACCGTGCTTCCCCTGATGAACTCCTCGGTGAGCTTGCGGGCTTCGTCATCCGTGTACTGGATGGGGGGAGATTTCATGAAGTATGCAGAGGGTGCGATAAGCGGCCCGCTGAGCCCTCTATCGAGTGCCAGCTTGCAACACCGTATGGCATCGATAACCACACCTGCCGAGTTCGGACTGTCCCACACCTCCAGTTTGAGCTCCAGATTCAGCGGGACATCGCCGAACGTACGTCCTTCCATCCTGATGTGACACCATTTGCGATCATCCAGCCAGGGGATATGATCGCTGGGACCTATATGGATGTTTTTCTCTCCCAGTTCATAGTCGAGCTGGGACGTCACGGCATTGGTTTTGGATATCTTTTTCGACTCCAGCCGCTCTCTTTCGAGCATGTTGTAAAAGTCGGTGTTACCCCCGAAGTTCAGTTGATACGATCGTTCAAGCTTGACGCCACGTTCACGGAAGAGCCTGGTGAGCACACGGTGTGTAATCGTTGCGCCTACCTGGGATTTAATATCGTCGCCGATAGTTGGTAATCCCGCGTCTTCAAACCGTTTTTGCCAGTAGCTTTCGCGAGCAATGAACACCGGGATGCAGTTGATAAAGGCGCACCCGGCAGAAAGGATTTGCTCTACGTACCATTTGGTGGCCTCCTCGCTCCCGACGGGGAGGTAACTAATGACAACGTCGACTTCCTTTTCTTTGAGTATCTTGGCGATATCCGCCGTCGGCCCTGGAGCCTTGGTGATAATCTGGGAAAGATATTTTCCTAGACCGTCATGAGTCATGCCTCGCTGCACCATCACGCCAGTAGGGGAGACATCGCAGAATTTATACGTATTATTGGGAGCTGTAAATATGGCTTCTGCTAAATCTTTGCCTACCTTGTTGCGATCCACGTCGAAAGCAGCTACAAAGTTGATATCTCGGACATGATAATCACCCAAACTGACGTGCATTAGTCCCGGGACAAAATCATCATTTGAAGCGTTCTGATAAAACTGCACTCCCTGAACTAACGATGAGGCACAGTTCCCAACCCCGATTATTGCAACATTGATCCTTCCCAAAGTATCACCCTTCCTTTCTGATAGCATCAAGAATGAGCATTCCAATTGTTCCATCCAGGTACGGTTGCTTATGATAGAGGCTTATGCTATTCTCTATGCTGCAAGGATGGTTTACGATTTTCACACTCACACATTACTTAGCGATGGCGTCCTCTCTCCGCTAGAGTTGGTGAGAAGGGCGCACATCAATGATTATCGCGCTGTTGCGATCACAGACCACGCTGGTATTGGATATCTGGAGAGGTTGATCGCCGAAATCACAGCGGATTGTGCCCTGGCTCAAGAGCATTGGCCTATCACCGCCATCCCTGGGGTCGAACTCACCCATTTACCCGCGGCGGCAATCGCTCAAGTTGCAAAAACAGCGAAAGAAATGGGTGCGAAGCTTGTGGTGGTTCACGGTGAAACCACTGCCGAACCTGTTGAGCCAGGAACAAATCTGGCTGCCGTTACCTCCCCCTATGTTAACATTTTAGCGCATCCTGGACAAATAACCCTCGAAGAAGCGAGGCTTGCAGCAGCTAATGGTATTTACCTGGAAATCACCGCCAGGAAAGCCCATTCCTCTACGAATAAGCACGTTGCTCAGGTTGCTCGCAAGGCTGGAGCAAAGCTTCTTATTAACTCGGATGCTCATGATGAGCAAGACCTGCTTTTCTCTGAACAGGCTTATTCCATTGCCCAGAAAGCTGGCCTCAGCGACGATGAAATAGCTGAGGCGCTCTACAAAAACCCACTTACCCTTGTAAACACACTGCTCGCGGATCGATCCCTGTAGGGGCTCTTGTACAAACCGCTACCCTTTACCGATTCGAAATACCGTTGTCCCACACTTGCCGCATTTTCCCTTGGTTGCGGGCTTACCGTTTTTCAGTGTTACATTCTCTGCGTTCTGAATATCAACCTTTTCTCTGCACTTAAAACAATATGCTTGCATTGTATTCCCTCCTTTCGAGTTGCCTAGAATATACACACATTTGATTTCAAATGTCAAGCTTCGCTGAGGTTCTTTCTGAAAACCTTAGCTGGCCTCCACCATTCTCGCTCCTCGTCATAGCGGAGTATAGCCAGAAAATATCCCTCACTGGTGTATGCACGAAGCCGTTTTCCTGGTACTCCCTCTGTTTGTGCCAGAACCACAGGTTGCCCGTTGGTTATTGCCTTCTCATCTTTGTCACAAACAGCAACAGATTCCAAATGAAGTACAGCCGTATCCATGGACTGTATAAGTGTAGTACCGTGACTCTCTTTGAACGCTTCCTCGATCTGGGGAATACTTACACCATCTCTTATATGAAAGGGCCCGCTGCTGAGACGGATCAGATTTTTTAGATGTGCACCGCACCCAAGCGTTTCTCCGAGGTCATGGGCGAGGGAGCGGATGTAGGTTCCTTTGCTGCACTCGATTTCTAGCGTTACCAGTGGTGGATGCCATTCCAGTAGTTCTACACGGGAGAGTTCAACCCGTCTCGTTTTTCTGGGAATCTCTATCCCGGAACGAGCCAGACGATAGAGGGGGACCCCATGATGTTTTATCGCACTGTACATAGGAGGTATTTGTTCCACAACGCCATGGAATGAGGATACGGCCTCCGTGACTGCTTCCGTGGTTACTGAAGAGATGTTTCCTCTTTTCGTGATGCTGCCGGCGGAATCATAGGTATCGGTTGATATCCCTAATTCTATCTCAGCATGGTAGGTTTTCTTCGACTCGACCAGGAATTCCACAAGCCGGGTTGCTTGACCAAGAAAAACTGGCAGCACTCCCGTAGCTTCCGGGTCCAGCGTTCCCCCGTGGCCTACCCGGCGCTCCCTGCTCAATCTTCTGATAAGAGCTACCACATCAAAGGAGGTTTTGCCCCTGGGTTTGTCCACATTAATTATTCCATCGATAACCACCTCTCCCCCGCTTCATCTTTGAAATCTCGTATCTTTTAGTACCGATTTCCAATCAAATTGCAACGACCGGTACCAGATGTGCCCCATTGTAGCGAACTACGGTAGTAGTAAGAAGGTGGAAAAGGAGAACATTGACAGAGCACCTTGCGCTGTTTTCTCAGAGCCTGAACGATTTGGACCTTGAGGTGTATTCATTGAAATGACTAGGAGATTTTTCAGGATTCCGGTTCCTCTGAATCCGGAGCTACCTCTTTTATCAATTCGAGGAGGCGGCTACCCCGCTCGATAGACTCATCACGCTGGAAATTGAGCTCGGGAGTATAGCGTAGTGACAGACGTTCGCCGAGCCCTCGACGCAGGAATCCTGACGCTGATGTGAGAGCTTCTTCAGCCTGCTTCTTCTCTTCCTCCGAGCCCATAACGCTGATAAAGACTTTCGCATGTCTGAGGTCTGGCGATGTTCTTACTTCAGTCACGCTCACTATGCCGCCGAGTCTGGGATCTCTAATCTCACGCAGTATCAATTCACTTATTTCCTGACGTATAAGATCGTTTACCCGCGCTATTCTCCTGGTACTCATCTCATTCTGAACCAAACATGTCAATTTTTCTTCTCTTTCCTGTATGCCTCGATGATGTCACCGACCTCGAATGTTGAGAAACCATCGATACCGACACCGCATTCGAAACCGACGCCAAGTTCACGAACATCCTCTCTAAAATGCTTGAGACTTGATATATTGGAGTCGTGGATGGTCTCGCCATGGCGAATGATCCTGGCCAGTGCTCCTCGGCTTAGCTTGCCATCGGTAATATAGACCCCTGCTATCTTTGCCTGCTTGATGTTGAATGTAGCTCTTACCTCTCCATGTCCTTCGACGACGTCCACATACGTCGGCTCAAGCAAACCAGCAAGCGCTTTCTCAACATCTTCAATCAGAGTGTATATTACCTGATAGCAACGGATATCAATTCCATTGGACTCCGAAAGCAGCTTCGCTCCAGGCTCTGGAGATGTGTTGAATCCGATAATGATTCCATTCGAGGCGATAGCTAGCATGACATCGCTCTCGGTAATACTGCCGCTCCCTGAACGGACAATTCTCACTTTAGCCTTAGCGCCTCCGAGCCGTTCCAGCGACGTCTTTATCGGATCAAGGCTTCCCTGAACATCGGTCTTCAGAATTATATTTAGCTCTTTCGCCTGGCCTGTCTGGATTTGCGTGTAAATATTGCTCAAAGTAGGCGCTTTGTGCTCACTTATGCCCTCGACCACTTTTTGATGCCGCTCCAACTCAATGCGCGCCTCTTTCTCACTGCCGACTACTGTGAGGATATCTCCCGCCTGGGGGACGCTGTTGAGCCCCAGTATCTCCACCGGAGTAGAAGGCCCCGCCTTCTTCAGGCGCTTGCCTTTATCGTCGAACATCGCTTTAATTCTGCCCCTGGTGTCGCCACCCACCACGTTGTCGCCAATCTTAAGGGTGCCAGATTGTACTAGTACAGTAGCCAGAGTCCCTTTATTACTATCCAAACTAGCTTCGATAACGACCATGGAGGCTGGGCGGTCGGGATTGGCTTTCAACTCTTGAATCTCGGCTACAATGAGCAGGTTTTCAAGCAGGTCTGGTATGCCATCGCCCCGTTTAGCTGATACCGGGACACAGATGATGTCCCCTCCCCATTCTTCGATGAGCAGGCCACTCTCGGTGAGTTGCTGCTTCACACGTTCCGGGTTTGCGTCCGGTTTATCTACCTTGTTAATTGCAATGACGATGGGAACTCCTGCTGCTCGAGCATGGTCGATAGCCTCCAAAGTCTGAGGCATAACTCCATCGTCAGCAGCGATGACCAGTACTGCTATGTCAGTAGCTTCTGCACCTCGTGCCCGCATTGCGGTGAATGCTTCATGCCCTGGGGTATCGAGAAAGGTGATCTTTTGACCGTGAACTTCGACCTGGTAGGCACCGATGTGCTGGGTAATATTCCCGGCCTCGGTATCCACGACATTGGTTTGTCGTATGGCATCAAGGAGCTTGGTTTTTCCATGGTCGACGTGTCCCATGATGGTCACTACAGCAGGGCGTGGTTGCAGTCTTGAGTTATTTTCCTCACTAACGTCATATCGCAAGGCTCCTTCAGCCGAGGACTTAGGCTCCTCTTGAACGTCGAAGCCGAGGTCAGTAGCTACTTTTGAGGCACTCTCGAAGTCGATTCCTTGATTGATGCTGGCCATGACGCCATTTCGCATTAAGTGCTTGATGATTTCGACAACACTGATTCCCAGGGTGTCACTCAATTGCTTAACTGTCATAATACGGGGAAGAACGACAAGAGTCTTGCCATCGGCTCTGGAAGTAGTTGAGGCTTTCACTTGGGCATAACCTGTATCTCTACCAACCTTTTCCCTGCCAGTTTTTCGCTTCATAGTAAAAATCCCCTCACATTTAGGGTTGGTGCGACATCTCGATTTCCTCAGCGGCTGTAAGCAGAGCTTTACCGTATGAAACCAGCTCAGCACGCTGCTCTAACGTTATCTCGGTCTTCAGGGCATGACCTAAGAATCTCTTTTTTAAGGCCAGGTCCCAGCATTCCTCTTTTTTACAGAGATATACTCCTCGACCAGCTTTTTTACCTCTCAGGTCAATCTCTAGTGTTTTCTGTGGAGTGTGTACTATTCTCACGAGCTCCCACTTCGCCTTTTTCTGTTTGCATGCGACACACGTGCGCTCAGGTACATGTTTATGACGCCTTGGAGAATCTGTCATTTACTACGTTTCACTCCTGTTAAGAGAGTTCATCATCGTCTTCGCGTGTGTCAAATAGCAGATGGGTTTTCCGTCTTTTCTTTCCCTTTTCATCGGCCTGTTTATCATCTCTGGAGCCTTTTTTCTTTTTCTTGCCTTTCTTTCTGCCGTCAGTTTCATGGCCGGGGTCACTGAGTACAAATATATCCTCAGCAAAACGAATCTGAGGTGACTCATCAACCTTGATGTCTTCAGGAGGTTCATAGGGGATGACCTCGCTTTCCTCTTCATACTCCTCTATTACCTCTGGACTTTCCCCAAAAGCAGCTTCAATCTCATTCCGTACGGGTTCAGCCGTTTCTGGTAGGGAGACGGGGGCTGCCTCGATTGCGCTGAGCCGTTCTCTCACTTCATTGAGAGATTTCTGGCCAAAGCTCTTCAACAGCATTAAATCCGTGTCGCTTTTCTCCAGGAGTTCTCCAAGGTTGGTAATACCACTGCTCTGCAAGAGGTTGAAGGTACGGGCTGAAAGGCCAAGTTGCTCCAGGGGCATTTTGTAGTGCTCTGGCGAGACAGTGGTAGCACGTAGCGTTTCTATCTCAACCGCTTCCTCGGCTGGAGCAGCTTCCTCTTGTATCTCGTGTAGTTCAACAGGAGCTTCCGTTACTTTCTCCGCCTCGGCGGCTGTGGTACTCTTTATATCGATTCTCCAACCGGTGATGCGTGCAGCCAGCCTGGCATTTTGTCCTTCCTTTCCGATTGCCAGAGAAAGCTGATTGTCGGGCACGATGACGATCGCTGTGTTTTCATCTACGTTGATATCGACTCTCACAACCTGGGCAGGGCTGAGTGCATTCGCAATGAAAATCTTCGGATCGGCGTTCCATTCGATGACGTCAATCCGTTCGCCATTGAGCTCGCTTACGATATTCTGAATCCTGACACCACGCAGACCGACGCAAGCGCCAACGGCGTCGAGTCCTTCCTGCTTCGCTGCTACTGCTACCTTGCTGCGGTAGCCAGCTTCCCGGGCGATTTCCTCGATCTGGACGATGCCATTATATATTTCGGGAACCTCTAGTTCAAATAAACGGCGGACTAGATTGGGGTGTGATCGTGACAGTATTAACCGGGGACCTTTATTTGTACGGTTGACTTCCAGCAGGTAGAGCTTGAGCCTTTGACCGACGCGATATCGCTCCCCCCGCAATTGTTCAGCTGCGGGCAATATCCCTTCAGCTTTCCCCAGATCTATTACAGCTTGCCGTGGCTCCACTCGCTGTACAATGCCGCTTACGATATCGCCCTCGCGATCGATGAATTCTCCGAAAATGAACTCACGTTCAGCTTCACGGAGGCGTTGTAACACTACCTGTTTGGCAGTCTGTGCGGCTATTCGTCCGGAGTGGAATGACGTAGACTCCAGAGCAACCATCTCGCCGAGTTGAGCATCCCTCTTGATCCTCCGAGCATCGTCTAATGATATCTCCTGATACGTATCAACTGGCTCTTTCACCACGACTTTGTTAGTGTAAATTCTGACATCACCACTAACCGGGTGAATCTTTACCGATATATTTTGGCGTGCACCGATCTCATCCTTCTTGAAAGCAGTGACAAGCGCTGCCTCAACTGCTGAGAATACCACTTCTTTGGGCAGGTTTCTCTCCGCGGCTAACTGAGTGATGGCAAGCAGAAAATC
>JAXHUK010000089.1:0-5034 GCA_034189725.1 Chloroflexota bacterium
GAGGAAAACCGAACTTGAGCCAGCCTGGTTTGGACACCTGATCCGGGGCATGACTTCTCTTATGCACGTAATGTTGAAGGAAAAACTCCGCACCATCCTCAATCGTTTTCTTAATGCTCAATGACCTTGCGGCCGGGGGAACTTCAGCTAAAGCTTTCAATGTCTTGATTATACCCATGGAGCAGGTATGTTTGCCCCAGCACGGTTCCCTTTCATAGGGCCACCCTTTCGGGGCCTGCTCTATCATGTCATCAAACCTCTGATAGGTAACAATCCAATCGACTCCTTGTTGTACTCTTGGGTCATCCAGGTAACCGAATTTCAGCAAGCTACAGACCATGTTCCCGGTAAGACAGGGAATGACTGCGCTATGCTGGCCGCCGTTCTTTGGAGTTCCCTGGTAAGAGAACGCACCGCTGGCCCGGTCTTGAGAGACCTCCAGGATGAACTCACATGTCTGCCGAATCCTTTCGTCTTCTCCGCTTGCACCCAGTTCCGCCAGGACTATGAGCGTCCACACGGTACCGTGATATTTAGACCGAATATAAAAATCCTCGGGACTTCCCCAGTAGCCACCTTTTTCCTGTTTTGCGAGAATTTGAGGCACAACTCCGTTATTCATGATGGCATCTTTTGCCTTGCTGACGTCAAGATCGCTTTCAGGTAGTTCCAGAATGTCGGTTAACGTGAAGTAGCGGACTGATGGATTATCATTTTCCAGCAACCAGTCTATCGGATCAGCATTCAATACAGATTTCCACTCGTTTATGTTTTGTTTGTTCATTTTCTCAACCTGCGAAATTTCTATCCCCGTATCGCTACCAGGAATATTCTGTTAAATACAAGGCTAACTCTTCCCTCTTCCCCTGCTTGTTGAACAAAGGCTTCCCTTACAATCTCCTCGAATGCTTCAATATAATCTCTGTCAATCTTCACGTCGTAGAAATCCTGGTTCAAGTAGCCGGCAGCGGCTCCTGAAGAAAACACGCTGAAAACCTCTTCAGGTGTATAGTTCGTAGTTATACTCTCTATGGTGGAGAATACCACCTCGAACCCTGTTTCCTCAAATGCACCGCTATATTCAGCAGACGTCTCGAGGAAAAACCAGGGCTCCCGAAAATGGGCGAAGGCATCTTTTGTCCTCGGGTCATTCTTTACATTCTCTATCGCTTCAATGAAATTAGGGCTATACATCCTTGTCGCCGGTGCTTGTATTCCAATCCTGCCACCGTTCCGTAGAGCCTGATAGCAATTCCTGATCGCTTTATGTGGATTATTGAACCACTGGAAAGCCGAATTGCAGAATATAACATCGAAATAGCATTGGTGGTTCAACTGTTCCGCACCCATAATATCGAACGTTATCTCTACATCTCTATTGTTATTGATCGCTTCCTTTATCATGCCCCCCGAAGGATCGATTCCCGTCACGTTACCCCCGGTTGTTTCCCGTATTATTCTCGTAAGGTTTCCGACACCGCATCCAACGTCGAGAACATCGTCGTTACTCCCGATCTCCAGGAGACTCAGTAGCGTGTTGGCCGCCGATTTTTGCACCAGCGAATAAGACTCATACTTCGCAGCGATGTTTGAGAAGTCAAATTTATCCATAGCGACCCTTTGTGTATTAACGTTGGGGATAGAATATGTGTCTGCCCGTGTCAGGATTGAGGGCGAACACGGGGGTTCGCCCCTACTTTTTATCCTCAAGCCACTTTTCTGTCCCAATATCCTTCCTTCTCAAAAGTTCACTTTGTCGTTCAATCAGCGAATCCCTGGCTTGCTCTGCAGTTAAAGATGGATCCTGGAATTCCTCAAATGTCTGGCATGGGAGTTTTTCACACAGGCCGCAGTGTTCCAACTGCTTCTTGTTAATGCAGCAATCGTAAAATGGGCATACTTCAACACCTATTCGGATTGTCCAGAACGGCCTACCTTTGACATAGCCACATCCAGGACATTGGTTCTCCAGGTATTCACAGGTTGCACAATACAGCCCGCATACAGGTGCCAGGTTTTTGCCCGGCATATTCACTTCCTTTCTGATCGACATTGGACTGGAAAGAGATAGCAGAGCAACGCTGATCTGGTAGGGCTCTGAAGGCTCAAACCTCTTTATACTGTATTAGATGAAGTTGCCGAGAGCTGGCCCAATCCATACACTTGCTTTGGTGCCAGATACTGCGGGAATCTGTTTATTAGAGCCAGGCGAACAAAATAGCAGAAATGGCACTCATCAACATACCTGTCCTCATGTTCAACATTGTACTCTTTGGCCAGAAGAGCAGGCCCTCCACGAATCAAAGGTCCTGAGATCGGGTGTGAATTGGCATCGTAGTTCTTGACTAGTAAGGATAGAGGGGTTTCCCACATATTGCCCATGCACAACCCCTGACAGATATGGACGTTTCCAGAAGAATCAATATGAACTCTCTTCGGCTCTCTCAAATCTTCGTATGGACATTCTGTGAATTCTTCCCACCATCTCCCAGGAATCCTATCTGTTAATTTCTCAGCCGCTCTCCCTCTAAACATAACGCTGCTGCTAATGGCTGGCTCTCCTCTACTACACTCCTTATCTGTAGCTGTCCGAACTGAGGGTTCCCCAATGCAAATTGAACTGACAGGCATACCCAATCTTGTGGCTGCGGTGAAAGCCCGCTTAGCAGGATTGTCTCTTTCTTCCTCGTAGTGAAATATATCGTCACTTATACTAAGATCAGATATTTCCAATTTACGAAGAGGTTTGAGCCAGAGCTCTACATCTTCCTCGGATGTTGCATAATATGCATTAGTTACTACACCTACTTTAAATCCCATGCTGCGGGCAATCTTGATCCCCTCCAGCATTAATGGATAGAATAAGAATGGCTCACCACCCTCGAAATATATCCACCTCACTGTGCCAATATTCGTTGCTTCATCAAGAGCTCGCCGTATTTGGCTCAAGGTGAAAGTGCCTTTGGCATGGGGACTACTGTATACAAAACAATGGTCGCATTCTGCATTGCACATATAAGTCAGAATAAAGTGAATACCAGTCAGCATGGTATCCCTCCAGTATTAACCGAGTGGACGAACTTCGAGGTTCGTGTATTCAGTGTATAACAGAACGAAGTCCCGATGACTACCTCAAGAACCGCTTTTCCTCTGAACGGGTACCAGGTCACAATAGTAGAAACGGCCTTCTCTCAAGGCGACCTCCCCCTTTCTGTACACCATCCTCTCGCGGAATATTGGCCCATCGTATACAAACGAGTGGAATTCTCCATTCTCTCCGCACGGGTCAACAGTTTCGGGGAGTTCAGAGAGAAATTGCTCATTGTAGACCCTGCCCACAAATCTCTTGTCGAGAAATTGTGAGTCGACACAGGTAGTAACCGCCTTAAAGCCCACATCAATAAAGGTACGGGCAAGCTCGGTGGTATCCCGCTTCCATAAAGGGAAGATTCCGCTCATTCCTATTTTCGCCAGGTTTGCTTCCCGGTATTTCCTCAGGTCCTCTAAAAAGATATCACCAAAAGCTACAGAGAAAACACCCTGCCTTTGATACAGCATCAGCTTGTCTCTCATTGTGGATTCATACTCTTCATTCGATGAATTCCTGGTGATATACACTTTTTCCAGGGGAAGACGCAGTGATGCTGCCTGCTGCTCCAGAAGAGTGGCTCGTACACCATGCATACTGATCCTGTTGTAGTCTTCAGTTATCGTTGTCAGCAATGCCGCTACCTCGTAACCCTGGGTCATCTCTAATTCGTACAGGGCCATAGCGCTATCTTTACCGCCGCTCCATGTAAAAAGGACCTTTTCAGTTTCTAACATAGGTATCGTTCCTCAGCTTCGTTATTGTATCAAATAATGGCACTTGCTCTAGTTCCCCGAGGCCATCTGTAAACCCATGTCAGATGTGTCGAATGACCGATTATGGGTTGGCAGGACTATCGTGAATCTCCCTCCAGTCATACCCTTTGAGCGCTCCAATCACAGTTGCTATGAACGGAAGGATAGTGACCAGTACCATCTCTCTATTTTGATCCCACCAGTCCATAGAGAACGCATTTGAGAGCCCGATAAGGAGCCCCGACAGGATTGCCCCGACAATAATCCCAACTATCGATCCCACAAGTGCCTTCCAGAAAGCGCCCTTTTCTTTTCGTAGTTTAGAAAGAACTGTAACGCCGACGGTTGCACCGATGGGAGTCCCAACGGCTAAACCGATATAGATACCGTATAGGTAGGCACCTATGGTTGCCTCCGGTTCCCATCCCGAGTTGAGGATACTATGAATGAGAGAATAGAGCAGTGTTGCAGCAACTACCCAGCCGGTCAATCCACCGATACTGCCGGCAACAAAGCGGAAGCCTGCTCTTTCCAGCCTCTGGAGTCGTATAAAGGTGTCCATGCTTATTAATCAACCGATGCTCAAATGAGTTACCCTGAGATTGATATACTCAGGTATACCACTCAGTAAAAGAACGAAAATGCTTCAGCACACGCAATAAACAGATAGTAACAAATCTATGTGCGTGGAGCAACAATTTCTACACTGATTTCTGTGAGCACTGACCTTCCCCAAAAATCGCGACAGTGGTAGTAAGAGGAGCTTGAGGTCCTGCAAGTAAGGCAGATGAAATAAGTCGATGTAGAGAATGCACAATCGAAAAGAGGGGCCGCAGCAGACTAAAATAGGGGCGCATGGCTATGCGCCCCCACGAATGCATAATAAATGCCCTAAATCCGCTTACATCTTCAGATAACTATGGGCATAAAGCGTCTCATTCTGCATAACCCTGATCGTCTTGACTATATCACTGACTTCGGGATCGCTCATATCGGCACTGGTGGTATCGAACTGATCCATGGCTTCATACGTGTCATAGAGAGTGACGTAGAGCTTACCCTTAGCCGTTGATTCATCCCTGGTCTTGACGATGTTCAGCACTTCCATTACCTCATCGTCAAGGGTATCGATGATTGCAGAATCAAGACCAGCTCCCATCATCATAACCAGGAACACCCTGTTGAGCATAG
>JAXHUK010000009.1:0-3656 GCA_034189725.1 Chloroflexota bacterium
ATTGCAGCGCTACCGTGATCTCCAGGATATTATCGCCATATTGGGTATTGAGGAGCTTAGTGACGAGGATAAGATCACCGTAGCCCGTGCCCGTAAAATACAGCGTTTCCTGTCACAGCCTATGTTTGTTGCTGAGGCCTTTACTAATATCCCTGGCAAATATGTGCCGATTAGGGAAACCGTGCGCGGTTTCAAGGAAATCCTTGAAGGTAAGCACGATGACCTGCCGGAACAGGCATTCCTCATGGTAGGAAATATAGACGAAGCCGTCGAGAAGGCAAAGTCTTTACAGTAGAGAATTATGCAGGCGACACGTCGCGGCTGGGCTAATGCCTTGTTCTCCGTACAAGTGATTGCTTGCCAAAGAGTTACGTAATGTCGACAATAGCTCTAGAGATTGTAACTGCAGAACGAGTTGTTTACTCAGAAGACGTTGATGTCGTGGTGGCTCCAGGCGTCGAGGGGCAACTCGGTATTCTTCCTCAACATGCTCCGCTGATGACTATGTTGGAGCCTGGTGAGCTTATGGTGCGGCAGAATGGCGAAGAGCAATCGATGTTTGTCAGCGGTGGGTTCCTCGAGATACAGGCGAACAAGGTGACTGTGCTGGCGGATACCGCCGAGAGGGCTGAGGAGATCGATGCCGAGCGTGCCGAAGAAGCCAGGCGTCGTGCCGAGCGAAGGATTGGTGAACCCGTTACTGCTGGAGTAGACCTCGCTCGTGCTCAAGCATCGATGATGCGCTCCCTGATGCGCCTCAAGGTAGCGGAGAAGAGTCGGAAGAAGAAACGACGCGACGTGTAGTGCTCATACGCACTTAATCTTCATTACTACCCCTGAGTTGTTTTAGCCGAGTCTCAATGAGTCCTTCTGTAGTCGCTTTGAGCGTTTCCAATTCCTCGTCTGATAGCTCGTCCAGGATTCCCAGATTATATTGTAGAGTAGCTATAATCTGCTTGGTTGGCTGCTGGCTGGGCCGCATGAAGTAGCTGGTTACACTGGCGATTATAGCGCCCCAGAAAAGCATAGTGCCCACGACTATCCACACGCCGTGCAGGACTTTGCCCATTGAACTGATAGGTGAATGAGGAGAGCCCATCGTTTGTATCGATGTGAGGCTCCACAACAATGCATCACCATAGGAACTGAAATACTCGTTTGTTTCATGTTCGACGAAGTATATACCGGCTGAGAAAATCAACCACAATACGACAAGCACCGACAGGATAGGGAGGAATGGCGTTTGGGTAATTATTTCCTTAACGAACTTGAGTATCCCAGGGATATTAGGAGCCAGCCGCAGCCTTCTTTTTGGCCTCCTCCCACGACGCAACACGCGGTCTCCTGGGCGGATCGGTTTTACTTGCTCAAGACGTTCCGGTTCTCCCATGCTTATCACCTCTTCATTGGTTATGGCACTCCGTTACCAGCATTCTGAGGTCTGGGGAGCTTACTAGCAGCGATACCATATTCACATTACTGATGCTAAACGCTGAACATCTTCATAAATCAATACGCCGGGGCGTTGCACGCGATTTTTCAGCAGTGATAATAGACTCGATTTCTGAGATAGCCAGTTCCACCCTTCCTGCACGATTGACCACGACATAGTCAAACATCGGCAAGCTGTCCAACTCCTCTTTTGCTGCAGATATTCTCAAATCAAAGTCAACGTCGGACTCAGTCTTCCGATCTTTAAGGCGCCCTTCAAGATCGTCTACAGACGGGGGAGCTACAAAAATAAACAATGCTTCTGGTACCAGTTTCTTGATGGTAGCTGCTCCCTGAACATCTACCTTAATCATCACGTCAAACCCTTCGCTCAGGGAGTGCAGTACATCTGATTTTGGCACTCCATAGAGGTTACCATACACATTGGCCCATTCCAAAAACTCGTTATTCTCAATCATCTGTTCAAACTGCGGTTTGGTAATAAAGCGATAATCCTTGCCATTTATCTCATTCTGGCGCTGTGGGCGAGTGGTCGCTGTAACCACAAAATGCAGATTGGGACAGAACAATCTCATACCCTCGAGGATGGTATCTTTGCCCACCCCGGATGGCCCGGAGATGACAACAAGTAAAGGATTTGTCATAAGTTTAGCTCGATTGCTTACGTTACCTCTCAAATGGCTCTTGTCTATTTCACGTGGAAGCGGGTCTCCTGACCCGCTACGTTTCCAGGCAGGAGACTCAAAACCTACCACGGAAGACCTCCTATTTGGTTATCTATGTCTCAGGCAATTGCCGACAGTGATCCCCTTTACTCGGCTTTTGCTACGCTGGTACGGCTTGCATACAGCCGCCCTGAGATAGTTTCCGGCGTGATCGCAACGAGCACTATGTGCCCGCTATCCATAATAAGCACCGCTTTCGTTTTTCTGCCATTGGTCAGGTCTATCAAAAGGCTTTCATTTTTCCCAGCCTGTATCATACGCTTGATTGGCGCCGATTCCGGAGAAACTATGGCAATAACCTTGTTGATCGCTATGATATTACCAAAACCAACGTGGATCAATTCTATGTTCATTGCTGTTCCTTTAAAGCAATTTCTTATCATCGAGAACATTCAAACTGCTTATTACGAATCTTCTTATGCCCTCATTCTCATTAGTAAAAATATGAGCCTCAGGATTGTTGGCTGGATGCAGGTGATATCTTCCTCCTTCAGAATCGGCTCCGAGCAATCTTTTCCCTCTGAATACTAGAGTCAAGTTCAGTTTCTCCTTAGTCGGATTGGCATAAACCTGGACGAACAAATCGGTATCGAAATGCAACCGCAGATTAACCGTATTATCTGTGATATCTGCAACTCTGAATGCTAAACCAAAGTCAAAAGCAACCAATCGGGCTTCATCAATGATTTTATCGATATCCAACCTTTAATTCCTCTAGCTTCCTAAGGCAGGTTCTTATACCATCAATGGCTGCTTCCCACTCCTGAGCATCAGATTCTACATCCCAGGAAAAATCATTCTCAGCGACTATGTTTCTTTCTTCGAACTCCTCAAAATTCAAACCGTATTTCCTCTGCAATGATTCATCGGTCAATCTATACCGGGCGAGTTTTCGCAGATATTCTCCATGCAGCAGATCTCTCAATTCTTCCTCGCTCATATTCAGCACTATTTGCTTATATGAATGTTTCATTACCCCTCTCCACTTTACCCCTGCTATGGCCAAGCAGGAATGTTTTATCTCAGTATACCAACGCTAGCCGCCGCTTAGTCGATCCAGATCACTCCAGAAGGTAGGATATGATACATCCACAGCCTCAGCATTGTCAATAACCGTTTCTCCCTCAGCAATAAGAGCAGCTACGCCGAGCATCATTGCCAGTCGATGGTCATGGTGGCTATCACAATCGGCACCCCGTAGTTTACTCCCTCCATGAATGACCATACCATCGGGAAGCTCATCTATCGTAGCGCCCATTCGCGATAACTCCTGAACGGTGCTGCTGATTCTATCCGACTCCTTTACTCGAAGCTCCTGAGCATCCCGTATCACCGTACGCCCGTGAGCTATTGTGGCAGCCAGAGCAATGAGAGGAATCTCATCGATTAATCGGGGGATGAGTTCACCGCCGATCTCTATGCCGGCGAGATCGCTTGAGTGAACGTCCAGGTCGGCTACAGGTTCTCCATTCACTACCC
>JAXHUK010000090.1:0-14361 GCA_034189725.1 Chloroflexota bacterium
GTACCCTCCCCAGCTGTGCCAAGAATCTGGGGATTATTCAGATTGTCGGCGTCAAATGTTTCCGTGCTGAGGGTCAGGACATGGTTGCCAACTCGGGCGATGGACGTGGGATAATAGTGACCTGCTGTGGTGTTGCCCGCTTCGGAGTCACCCCATACATTGTCATCGAAGGTAGTATCGTCAGTCGAATCGTCGTCTCCATTAACGTCACGCCAGCCAGCGTGGGTATCGGAGTAGAACGTGGCTGAAGCGAGTTGGACGACCTCCTCATCGGTCTCGAATGCCTGGGCACCGCCCCTGCCGAGCAAGCCTACCACGTTGGGGATGACCACTGCTGCCAGAATACCCAGAATTGCAACCACGATCAACAACTCAACCAGGGTAAAGCCTTTCTCACCTCTCTTAAAACCTTTCATGTTTCACCTCCTTTCCTTTACAGTTACTTACTTTTATTGTCATAGTTTCACCCAAATAATCACCCCTTTCAACAGTTATTTCCAATAGTTACAGAGTAGCAAATGCACCCGTTTGTGTCTATGAGTGTATCGGTCGAGGCTGAGCGTACTTTCGTTACCATGAAATGAGTACTCATAACCTCAGTATTTCTCCGGCTCGATAGCTACGGAGACCTTCCCCGCACTGTCGATGCGCCATACTTCCTTGTTGTAGTGCCTGGGGAGTTTGCCCAGGAAGTGCGGGTAGAACACTAGCATCCTTCCTTGGAACGTGAAGCTGGCGTTGAATACTATCGGGGCATACTCTCCCGCTTTCGGCAGCACGCCATCCGCGGTAGGTGGCTCGCCCGATTGGATCATGTATTCGTCGACGGCATTTTTCATCGTATGCAAATCGGTTTCCAGCGCTGTTTGACGTGCTTCACCAAAGACACCGAGAACGTTGCTGAGAATCAAAGCAACCACGGCCACGATTATGAATACGGTTACGCCGAGGTCTACAAAGCTGAAGCCGTCCTCTCCCCGACTCTCCTTTATCATATACACTTGCCTGCCTTTGATACCAAACGATGATGGCTCACCTCGAATTCAGTATCACTTAAACATCGAAGTAACTAGTATGATTGACAACGTTTGTGTAATTAAACCACAAAGTGCACAAATAATGCAAAGATAGTGCGGGATGATCCTCTTTGTGGTGCTCCCTTCACCCAAGTCATTCTGAGCCGCAGGCGAAGAATCTTTGACTACGATAGGGTGTGAGATTCCTCGCTTTGCTCAGAATGATTCGCTATTTTTATCCTCCGTGCCCTCGATAGTCCTAAGGGTTGACTGCTTCGCTTAGATTCCCAGAGTCCACCACCATTGAAAGATCTGATCTCCCCAGATCAATGTGATCATAGCTCCCAGTGCCAGAAATGGCCCGAATGGAATGGCATCCTTTCTTTTCGCCAGTTGTGATACAAGCATGAATAGTGCTGCAAGCCCACCAGCGATGATCCCCACGAGTAGCGCAACAAACACCAGCGGAAAACCGCATACCAGTCCGATAAGGCCAGCGAGCTTCACATCACCGGCGCCCATGCCTCCGCGGGATATGAGATAGGGCAGGAGTAAGATAGTGAATCCTGATACTCCACCCAACAGGGCACTAAGGGTGAATCCCGGCCCGATCCTGGGCCAGAATTGTTCAAATGCTGGATCGAAGAATGAGAAAACGATGGCCAGTGCAGCTCCTGCCAGGACTACTTTATTCAGAATAAGCTTCTGCTCGAGGTCGATGAAGAAGATCAGCAGGAAAAGGACTGCGTAAATGGCCAGGGTGGCAAGATGGAAACTGAGACCATAGCGCAACACCAGCAGGGTAAATGTGATAGCGGCAACAATTTCTACAATCGGCAGTCGGATGGGCAGCCGGGCATGGCAGTAACGGCACGAGCCTTTCAGCCAGACGTAGCTAAATAGCGGTACCAGGTCGGCCGCTTTCAGGCTTTGGCCGCAGTTGTCGCAATGTGAACTGGGGCTGACAATGGACTTGCCTGCCGGCAGTCGGTCGATACATAGATTGAGGAAACTGCCTACGGACAAACCCAAAAGGGCGAAAAATACTACTGTTACTGGCATGGCCACGTTTTTGTAAAACCTCCGATGAATTGGGGTGCTGAGCGAAATGATTAGCCCCCGGAGTTATTCGGGGTTCGTATTCTGAATCCCGCTGATGTTTCCGTTATTCACTTTTTTGTAAAACCTCCGATGAATTGGAGGGCTGAGCGGAATGATCAGGCCCCCGGAGTTATTCGGGGTTCGTATTCTGAATCCCGCTGATGTTTCCGTTATTCACTTTTTTGTAAAACCTCCAATGAATTGGATGGCTAAGCGAAATGATTAGCCCCCCGGAGTTATTCGGGGTCCGTAGTTTTACCATTTCCCTCTGAGCATCAGTCCCAGAGTGGTCAGAAACTGGGACTGAGGGAACTCTGGAGGACAATCTAAACTGGTCTGACTCTTAATTACCTCGCGGCCTGTTAGTGCTGCTAGCTGTGTTTCTATATCAGGATTCAAGGACAACTCACCACTAAAGTAGATGGCGGTGTCAATAGTGAGCTGGGAATCGTGATACGTACGGTTGAAATAGTCTATAGTGAACGGGAGTTCGCGAATTAGATTCTCGGATGCTGCATCAGCATTGGGGGTGATGTCCCGTACCGGGATACTGCGGAACAAAGCCGGGAATCCATTGTCCACGATGACTATTTCAATATTGTCCACGTCACCATGTACAATGATGCCGTTTGTACAATTAACCGCACGTGTTAGAGCGAATGGTTTAAGCTCAATTCCTATGATAGATAATCCAGCGGTGTGACATGCCTCAACCACGCTGGTGATGGTATTTCTGGGTACAGCGAGCGTGTAAACCTGATTCCGCTGCTTCTGTATCGCGTCGCCGGGTAATTGTTGCCAGTAAATCAGATCGTTGTCGTGGGTGCTGGGCATAGCTCTCTTAACCTCACGCTGGACGATTTCCTGCATGTTTCGTTTCTTTACGTTCGGCAGATTGAGGGTTTGGGTTATACTTCCCGTGCTGGGTACGGCAGCTACCACACTTTTTTTGGAAAGATTGTTCTGCTGAATGGTATCTGCCATAATGCTGGCTATACCTTTTGGTATGGAGATAACTCCCTCTCGTGCCAGATTTGAGGAGAGTGGTATATTATACCAGCTTTCAATGGTATTCCCTCTGAAGGAGAGCATACGTAATGACATGCTCTCTATAGTAAACGCTATTGCTGTACGCGAACCGGACAGTTTCATGGAATAGTGCTCCCCTCTAGCCCTGGCTGACTACGATTATAGAAAATTCACCCAGCCAGGATGCCTCATCGTAAGTAAATTTGATATTGTGTGTCTTAAGGCTATTGAATGGTCCATCCTCTACATAGCCAAGAAACGCAATAATATCGGGCAACTTGCCTTTCACTGTTACCCTGGTTTCGTAGCCAGGATAGTTTTTCCCTGAAATTACTACAGTGCTTGCAGAGCTTGAAGGTATGACTTTCTTAATCTCGATCGGGAATATGGATAGTCCTTTTGCTAAATAGTCGTCCAGGCTCACAAACGAGAACTGCTGCGGCCAGGCTTGCACACCCGATAGCGCGGCCTTTTCTGCCTGTAGCTTATCTATTTCTTTTTGGTTTGAGTCGCGAGTTTCTTCGAGGTTAGCACGAGCGATCCCCAGATTTGTCTTAGCACGAGTCTCACTGTTCTTTACCTCTGCCAATTCACCATCAGCGGATTGCCATTGCATGAAAAACCATACATTAGCTACCACGAGAGCGAGCACGACCACAATAAGAGCAATGAATCTGATATTATTTTTTAATAGTGCAATCATTCGCTAACTCCTGTTTCCACCGTCAGATTCAGTGAGAAGTCCGGAGATTCGTAAGAAACCCCCACGGGTGCCCGGAACTTAACATCTCTATCAAGTGCCTGGCTAAAGGGAGTTACATCATCGAACTCGGACGCTGTGCCTTTGACTATGAGATTATTCCCTGCTTGCGTGAGTGAGTTGAGTGCTACTCCTTTTGGAACATAGTTGTACACGCTTTCAAGCGCACTTCCCCAGCGTATTCTGGAAGAGGCAAACGCACTTTGGTGGTCTCGTGATGTCCGCTTACTGGCGACCTCAGCGGACAATGCTGTTGCTTGTGGATTTCCTGAAGTGCTGTTCAGTTCGTTCTCTATCTGGTCAATGGTATTCTCGAAGTCTGCTATCCGTTCCTCGGAAACCGTTGTTTCTGCTTTGGCGTTGCTCATCATATCGAAGAGGAAGTAGCCACTACCAGCGAGAGCCACGATCAGGACCAGCATAACCAGTGTTCGCGCCCGTATCGGCGGTTGAGGCCGAAGGTCTTCGGGCAGCAAATTGATGTCGATATTCATTATAAGTGTTCCTCCCCAATCATTTGTTCGTTCCAAGCTCATATTTATAGGTAACGGCCGATACATTGAACAAGAAGTCTTCCTTGGGCATCATGGATGTTTTAAATGAGAGAATGACATAAGTGAGGTTCCAGCTATCATATTTATTTTTGAACCGTACATTGGCTTCGGTATCGGAGCCGACATCTTCGACGATATCGAATGTATCGACATCGACACCGACTTCTCCTGTAGTGGAGATGCCGTTGATTACGTCATTCCAGGGATTGTTTGGTCCGCTCAATGTATTATCGATCGTTGGGTTTTCGAATGCAGGTTGAGAAACCCCTTTAAATTGAATGTAGTCATCATTGTAAAGGTCGTCTCCCTCGCCGATGAAGTAGGTCAACGTTCCTTCTACGGAGCCCTCAGGTGGATAGAAATCACTGAGCGTGAACTCGGCACCTTCTTCGTTATCGACGTAGAATGGGCAGTCACCGCTATTGTGGATAGGATCATAGAGGTAGAATTGGTGAGCAGTCTCAGTGAAGCTCTCATAGAGAACGATCAATGACCAGCCGGAATAGCACCACTGAGGCCAGTTCTGGCCTGAATCGTAGGCTGCCTCGTCGCCTGTAGTAGCATCGATAGCACGAACAGCATATTCCCCGTTGCCACTGGCAATAGTGTAATCGTAAAAAGTATCACCTTTGACGAGACTGGTAACATCCGCAAAACAAGCATAGCTCCAGCCGTTGGTGGAATTCTGCTGTGATACGGGGTCGAGGGCGGTGCCGTATTTGTCGCGGGCATCGTGTACTATCGATTCCCAGTGCTCAGCCCAATAGCGCATAGTTACATTTCCTTCAAGACAATCATTGGTAATAGTAACGAGTCCTGTGGCATCGGTTACTGTGTAGTCGGTTCCTTCAACAAGTTCGGATATGCCGGCAGTGCTATAATCAACGCTCAACTCTCCTCCAGGCAGGCTATCGTTGATAATTGTAATCCTGCCGATATCGTAGTCTACTGTATAGTCATCACCCCCGGTGAGATAACCATAGGCCTCCAGATGCACGTAGACCTCGGGCAACTCAAGAATAGGCCAGTGGTCGGTGAAGAGAGTGGCATTACCACCGCTGTATGTGTCGTCCAGGATTTCGGCACAGTATCTGGCGGGATTCAGGTGCAACGCGGGCTTACGGGGAAGGTTGACAACAGGTTCACTGTTATTCGTATAGGCGGAGGTGGTATAAAAGTTATCGCCATCGCCACCAAATGCTTCGAAGGTCTCCGGCCCATACACCATAGGGTACATGAACTCGACGTTTTGATCTGGCTCTTCGTTGTATATATACTCCCATTCATCCTGTTCGATGAATGCAGACCAGTAGAGCCACGCGGCCAGAACCTCGGCGTCCTGGGGTATACCATTGCCAGTTTCATCGCTTATTGTGGCTCGTCCTTTATACCAGACGTCGTTGCCGGCGTCATAGCGCCATGTGCCGGGGTCGGTAGGGTCGACAGCGTGCTCACGGACGTATGCATCCTCTATCCAGTGTATGAGCAGGGGACTACCTGTTGCCACATAGTTACCATAGCTGGCAAGCCCTCTCTTGTTGATCTCACCCTGTCCTATGTAAGCTTCAACCTCGGTGTTGCTTCCCCATATCTCATGGCTAGCCTGAGATGTAGCCTTGTATATCTCGTAGCCTGTATCCCACGATATAAAGTCGGCATCGGCACTGCCACCGGACTCGCTGTTGTATGCTGTAAGCCAGGTGAACATCCCCTGGTCCTCATTCGCTCCAGTGAACCTGAAAGACAGGCTTCTTACAATGGGCAACACTCCGGTGGGTTGTGACAGGTCGATGCGAGGATTGAAGTTCCACTCCAGTATAGTGCCCTCGGCGAATGACGTGGCGATGGAGTCTGGTTCACGCTCGGATTCCGGAATGCCCTGGACGTTGAAAACGCCATCATAGTGCAATCCCGGGGGCATCCACACGCCCAGGCTATCCATCCAGGTATTACCGATATCGGCGGTGTAGGCTATCTCTATAGTGTACGTGTTAACGTCGTTGCCAATCCACAGGTCATCAATATAGAAGTGGTCATCGACATCGCTACTATAGACTCGGTCGTTGTCGAACACCTTCACATCATCGACGTAGAAGTGTTCGTATGTACTATTCGTGCTGCAAACGAACATGAGGTCAAGCCAGTTCGTTGCACCTGACACATAGGGGGAGAGGTCTATGTCGTACTCGTGATAGGTAGTATCGGCA
The DNA here is from genome assembly GCA_034189725.1 of Chloroflexota bacterium. Lineage (GTDB taxonomy): Bacteria > Chloroflexota > Dehalococcoidia > SZUA-161 > SZUA-161 > JAXHUK01. Next base: position 6,668 of record JAXHUK010000090.1, read on the forward strand.
TCGTTGTAGTCCCATGTACTGATTGTAGTCCAGCCCACCAGGTCGGATCTTACCTTGAGTTCTGCATGATCGCCGTCAGCCTCATCCCAGTTGTCTGTTACCTTTGCCCAGAAATTAAGTTGAGGAGAGCTATAGCCGGAGATAGATGTGATCCTTCGTTGTGCTTCACCATCCACTCTGAGCCTGAGGTGGTAATTACCCTGGTGGGGGTCATTATACTCAGTGACCTCAGTATAGTAGGCTTCTCCTCCCTGGTGGTTCCAATCTTGATACCAACCTGAGCCTCCAGACCAGCCACCGCTCTCGAAGTCATCCAGTGCTGGAATATAGAGGTCGGCATCGAAGCGCACCCATAGATGGCTCGTGTTACCGTAATCGCCATAGTCCCCATGAGCGGAGAGGTCTATATCAATGAATTCATAGGTATCCGTGTAGTTGCCATTATTCCAGGTCATGACAGACGTCCAGTCTTCAATGGCGGGAGTTTCCTCATCACTTATCAGGCACTCGACTGTATCGTCGTCCTCGAGATTGCCCGCTCGTGCCCAAAATTGTAGACGCGGTTCATAGAAGTTGATGAGGTTGGTTTCGCGCTTTGCAGTACCGTCGGAATCGTCGAAACTCAGATAATGGTTTCCTCTATAGGCGCTGGTACCGCTGCCGATGCTGGCGCTTCCTGTGTGAGCCCAGTCGTTGTGCCAGTCGTCAGACATTCCCTCACCATACCCTGACCAATCACCGCTCTCGAAATCGTCCTCTGCAGCCGCCAGCTCAATGAACGTATATAGCCCCACCATTTTCAGTTCATCCGAGTAATCTGTGTCAGCGTCCGGTTCGGCCACGCCCCTGTCTTCAGGGATCCATATCTTTTCCACCGTGACATTCATGTTCCTATCGTTCCAATCGTCAGGAGTGCCTGGATAATATGTTTCGTTCCCGTAGTCCAGGTCTGCCACTCCCTCGACATTCTTCTTTATCTGGTACATGGCATCCTCTATACCAGCGTCGGAGGCATAGAGTTCTTGCATTCGTTCCTCGCGTGTTCGCACGCTCTGGTGGCCGGTGTAGACGAATTTCAAGAGTGGAGCCATGATAATCAGGACTAGCGCTACTACAAGGGTGACATATATCAATGTCATCCCCACTTCACTTTTCATTGGGATTAGTTTTATTTTCATTAGCTGCCTCTTATAGTGCAGCACTTTAAATCTCATACGGTTTTCTTATAGCAATGCCCTGGGATGGATCTGGTACGTAGAGTTTGCCTTACTTCGGTCGACACGAGCATTAACTTCTACTACCAACACGTCGTTTGTCGTTTTATGCCAGAAACAGCGCGTAGATGTAGGGTCAAGGTACTCGGACACTACTGAGGTTCCATAACTGTTCCAATCGTCCTCACCTTTCTGTTTGACATAATGCGTTCGTTTCAAAAGCCACAGGTTATATCCCATTTCGTCGATCATACCCTCGACTCTATATGTGACCTTGTTCTCATCGCCATCCCACTCTGTCCATCTGATGGTGAGTGGAAAACCTGTACCATCAGGATTGCCGAGGTTGATGCTCTGTGCTTGAACAACATCCTCGCTGATCCAGAAACCGACGTATTGTACATTGAGTATCGCCAGCGTCTCGTCTCTGTGTTCGGCGCTTACAGTAGTCATATGGTGCAAAATAATGAGACTGCCGATTATGATTATCGCGCTGACGGAGATCGCCACCATCAACTCAACCAGCGTAAAACCACGTTGGTCTTTCAGCTTTTGCCAACCCGCCAGTACAATACTCACGGTACTCCTAGCGATCGACTTTATAGTTACGGGTTCTCAGCACCGGATTATCCATATCTACATGATAGACACTGACCATTATCTCCTGAATACCCTCATCTTGACCTGAAGGTAATGCCGTATGTGCTTGAGTTAATGGATCAATACGAATGGGGTGAGCGATAACATCAATTGCATAGCTTGCGTTTGGCACAGGCACCAATCCATATTCGGGATTGGGACTGGTGGCGTTTCCATAGATATATTCAGTACTTTTGATGTATTCAATTTGCATTCGGGTTAAGCTCTCGACAATCCGTTGTTCATTTCGTTTGAATTCGGCATCAACCATCAAAACCATGAGTGCGGGAACTGAGGCTGTTATCAGCCCAAGAACAACAATGGAGATTACCACCTCGATTAAGGTAGCGCCTCTTTCGCCTCTGGAGAACGATGATCGTATACTCCATTGATGACCCTTAAACCTTAGCATACGAATGCCTCTTCGTATCTGCTTCACCGGTGACTGCTACTGCCTTATTCGGGTAATACGTCCACCATAGAGTATATAGAACCAAATATAGTTACGGCGACCAGACCGATTATTATACCTACCCCTATTGTCAGTGCCGGTGTGAGCATTCCAGTAACCCGGGAGATGGCCCTATCCGCTTCTTCTTCATAGAAACCAGAAACCTTAATCAACTGCTCACCCAGACTCCCGGTTTCTTCGCCTATCGCTATCATTTCCCCCATTAGTGGTGGGAAGAGTGGCTCTGAAGAGACCGCCTGAGAGAAGAGTTGCCCATCACCGACTTTCGCATAAATACCATTCACTGCTTCAGATATCAGAGCATTCTCGGTCGTGTCAGATGTTAATTGTAGTGAATCAAACAAGGATACACCTGCAGTGACAAGCATACTCATGTTACGACAGAATCTGGCAACACCGCCTTTAAGTACAGCCTGGCCTATCATGGGGATTCTCAGTATAACTTCGTCTTTCCTTCGTCTTCCGCGCTCGGTTCTTACATAAAAATAGCCTGCGACTGTAAGTATCGCGGCGATAGTGATCATGTACAGGAAGTTTGCCTCAAAAAAGTTGCTTATTGCTATCATTCCTCTGGTCATAGCGGGTAAATCGCTGCCGAACTCTGAGAAAAGGGAGGTTAACGCGGGAACGACAAAGGTCATCATTACCACTATGGCACCAATAGCGAGAAGCAGAACGAACGTCGGGTAAATGAGGCTGCTTTTCACCTTTGATGCGGTAGCCTGGTCTTTCTCCATATGTTTAGCGGTGTCATTCAATACATCAGCCAGGTTACCTGTTTCTTCGCCGGTTCTTAACAGGTAAACGTAAAACGTGGGGAAAACGGTAGGATATTTGGCACAGGCTTCTGAGAATCGACTACCTTTTTCGAGGTCGGTTATAATCTCCTTAAGTACTTCCCGGAAAGCCTGTTTTCCGAAACGACTTTGTATTGTCAAAGCGCGAAAGATAGGAATTCCGGCCTCCAGAAGACTAGCCATATTTCTACTGAACTGGATTATGTCTCTCGGCTTCACTCCAAAAACGCTGGGAATTGCCTCATGGAGTGCAGGTAATTTAAAGCTCCGCTTCAAATTGATGATTGTCAGCCCATAATCCCATAGAAGTTGCTCCGCATTGCTCTCGGACTCAGCGGTAATGACTCCCTTGATTTCATTACCATCATTTGTGGTCGCAACATACTTGAACTCCATGTTTACTTCCCCGTAGCTTTGCGTATTTTCATAGTATTAATAGTATGAGAAGTGATATGCTATGTCTATAGTACTTTGTATATGAGAGCTCCACTGAAATGGTAATTCTCAGGTTGCTTTTCAGCGTACTCACAACAAAGCCGGAGACGAGGTCATGCTGGCATGTGTGCTGGAGAGCCCAACGGTAGTCGATTTACAATAGAGTATCTCACACAATTACACACCGCTGACGCTATTTGTATACGTCATGTAAACCTAGTTGGTATCATTTGCTGTGCCGCCTCTGTGATTGACATAATGATTATAGAAACGAGATACGTAGAACTCAGATGGTTGTCGTAAGCTTCTAGAAGATGGTGAATGCGTGACGCATGACTTCACCGATGGTGGTCAAGCCATCTGAAACTTTTTGCATGCCGTCACCTGCCATAGGGATCATCCCTGTTTTCACCGCCTCATCCTTCAGTTCGCTGGCGGGGGAGCCTTTCATAACCATTTTCCTTATCTCATCGTTGAGGGTCAGCAATTCATATACGCCCACACGACCCATGAAACCACTGCGCGCACAGAAGTTGCACCCTCGTCCCACCCAAAAATCTCTCTTTGATTCACCTGTCTCGGCTTCGTATGCTGCAGCTTCAGAGGGTGAGACTTCGGTAATCTGTCGACAGTAGGGGCATACGCGTCTTACCAATCGCTGGGACAGGCTCCCAATTACTGCTGAGGTAACCAGGAATGGTTCAATACCCATATCGATCAAGCGGAGCAGAGCACTCACCGAATCGTTGGCGTGGATTGAACTGAGCACCAGATGCCCTGTGATAGCTGCCTGAACAGCTGTTGCTGCAGTCTCGGTGTCTCTGATCTCACCTACAAGGATGACATCCGGGTCAAGACGCATGATGGCTCTTAAACCTATGGGAAACGTAATTCCTGCCAGCCGGTTTACCTGAATCTGGTTGATGCCCCTGAAACCATATTCTATTGGGTCTTCGATAGTCATTATATTGGCGCCCCGAGCATCGAGTTGCTGTAACGCTGCATATAACGATGTCGTTTTACCTGAGCCTGTAGGGCCGTTAACCAGGATCATCCCGAAAGGTGCTCCCAATATTTTCTCGAACGGATATAGGACAGAAGGGCTCATTCCCAGATCCGGCAGGCTTATTAGAAGTGAGGATTTGTCTAAAACCCTGAGTACTGCCAGTTCACCATGAGCACCCTCAATTGTAGCTACACGGAAGTCGATCTTTTTGCCGCCTATAGTGGCATTAAACTGGCCGTCTTGGGGCCGTCGCCTCTCTGCAATGTTGAGGTTGGCCATAACCTTAATTCTGGTAAGGATTGCACTGTGCACTCCCAAAGGCAGTCGAACCGCGTCATGTAGCACACCATCAATCCGGTTTCTTACGAGGACGCAATCTTCTTGAGGTTCAATGTGAATATCTGAAGCTCGGTCTCGTACAGCTTGTGTGAGCATCATCTCTACTGCTTGCACGATAGGAGCTTGCTTTTGTATATCCAGCTCCGTGACATCTGCTGTTTCCGTGGTGTAGAGACCGACTATCTGACTAACTTGTTGCTCAATCTGGGTTCTCAAGCTGTAGTGCCGTGCAATCGCTTCGTCGAGGCTCATGCCAACCGGAATAACGGTTTCGACTTTCTTTTGTGTCATCGCAGCTATGCTGTTTACAGTGCGAAAATCGTGAGGCTCATTTGTGGCTATAGTGAGCGTCTCACCATTCAGTGAGATAGGAACGATGTGGTGCTCTCTTGCTACCTGCTCAGGAACGAGATCCAGGGCCGGCGATTGTATCTCAACTCGTGCAAGGTTGATTACAGGTACGTTATATTTTAAACTAAGAACAGAGGCCAGTACCTCAGTATCTATCAGCCTCTGTTCCAGAAGTATATCAATTAGTTTCTTATTGGAATTGGCCGCAGCTTCCTCTGCTGCTTGCAGCTCAGTATCGCTAATGAAATCCCCGTTCACTAGCACTTTGCCCAACTCCTTGCTTTCTTTCGAGGAGCTCCATTCCGCCATATTCCGTTCTCCTATCGGGCCAAGGGTGATGTCATATTCCCCCTATAGAAATCGTATTAGATTATATCACAAACTGTCTACTGTTGTATCTGGTTGTTACCAGTATTCGACGCTGGTTGATAATCTGTGTCTGGTTCTGTTACATGTGCCTCTCTCGTAGCAATAAACATATCAACAACCACGGGATCGAATTGGGTGCCAGCGCAGCGTTTTAACTCCTCGAGTGCTTCTTCGGCAGAAAATTTACCTTCACGATAGACACGGAGCGATGTCATAGCGTCATAGGAGTCGGCAACAGCCAGTATTCGAGCGTCAAGGGGAATATTCTCTCCTTTCAATCCCAGAGGATACCCGCTACCATCGTAGCGCTCATGGTGATAAAGAATGCCTGCCAGACATCCGCTCAGTTTATCGACATGTTTCAGTATCGCAACCCCCATCTTGGGATGAGCATGTATCGCCTCCCAGTCCTCATCTTGTAGCTGTCCCTGTTTTATGAGCACGCCATCGGGAACTCCGATCTTACCAATGTCGTGCAGTAATGCAGCTGCACGGATTGTGGCTATCCTCTCTTCAGGGAAATTCATCGCCTCGGCAATCTCCGTTGCATATTTACTGACCTTTTTGGAGTGGCCATAGGTATAATGGTCCTTGGTATCGACGGTGGCCGCTAGGGCATATATTGTACTTAGTATACCTATTTCTTCCATCGATTCTTTGTCTGGCTTCACTACGGTATTCGTTTCCTGTAGAGAAGGCAACTCGGCAGCCAGGCATATTCGATTTCTTCCGGATTCCTTGCTGCGGTATAAAGCCCCATCTGCTGCCTTGATGAGCTCTTCCCGCATGACTCCGTCAGTAGGCCACGAAGCTATGCCGATACTGGTAGTCAGAGAAATCCCCCTGGAATCCATTTTCCCTTCGATATTTTTGCGTATTCTTTCAGCTACATTATAGGCATCCTCAGGGGATGCTTGTGGTAAAATTACAGTGAATTCATCTCCCCCGTAGCGGAAAGCCGTATCTATGCTCCTGACAGAATTTCTTATTTGTTGACCTATTTCCTTCAGCACCTCATCTCCTGCAAGGTGGCCATATATGTCATTATAAGCCTTGAAAATGTCCAGGTCTATGAAGAGCAGGGAGAATACATCGCCAAAGCGCGAACTCCTGGATATTTCCCCGTCAAGGCGCTCTTGAAAACAGCGGTGATTATATAATCCTGTTAACTCATCGATTTGAGCCTTTTCCCTGGCCTGAGCGTAAAGTTGGGCATTTTCCACAGCGATAGCAGCTTCGTGGACTAGCGTAGTGAGTAAAGCGAGATCATCGTTAGAGTAAAAACTGCCCGAGTATTTCATACTCAGTCCCAGTATTCCGATTAGTTTACCTTTGCTCTTCAGCGGTAAAAGGAGCTCTACTCCTGAGCTGTCTATGATGTTCTTTTCAATTTCCCACAGGCCTTTGAACTCAGGTGCTATGTCAAGGTAGTCTCGGGAGAGAGGCTTGTCATTTTCCTTAAGCCATTTCACAATCGCGCTATCCGTGCTTAATTGTATCGGGATCGATGGTTCTTCTTCATAGAGATGCTCTGTGTACTGTGAATTGAAGTGACCATTTACAGGGAGCAGGAGACTTACCTGGGTGACATTCAGTGCTTTTGCTATGGGTTTCAACATCGCCTCTGCCAGCTCATCTAGGTCGAGGACATTGCCCATTCTCCGGGCGAAGGTGAGCACCATTTGTCTATAATCGTAACTATCGCCGTAGAATAACCTGTCCACACCTTTCTGGATGGAAATTCGTAACGGGTTGAAGAGTAAGGCCATTAGAATTGCCATGGTGCCCATAGCGACCATGCTGGCGGTGCTCGTCAGATTGTCAATGAATGTGTATAAGAAGAACAGTAAAAGGAATGCGAATGTTGTGATGATGGCACTTATTGTGAAGTAGGCAAGTCCTTTTCTTATAACCAGTTTAATGTCGAGCAGTTTGTATCTCATAATGGCATAGGTGATTAATAGGGCGTTTAAGAGGTAGCCGATGTGATCCAAAGGATATTGGGGCAAGGGGGGGAAGAGGTTTCTGGCCATAAAAGCCACAATTAAAGAAAAGCCACACAATAAATAAGC
>JAXHUK010000091.1:0-6727 GCA_034189725.1 Chloroflexota bacterium
GTAACAACCTATGTTGATAAAGGCGCAATTCTGATCACAGCTTGGACACCTGTCAGGGGGAATCTCAGCCGTCAACTGATATCCACAGTTCGAACATTTCCAATGCGTCATCTCTCCTCCTTTTCCACCGCATATGTTCGGCTTTTATCTTGCGGGAAGGTTTGGAACTCGTGTAGTTATCTACTTAATGAGCTCCATATCACGCTTACAGCACACCAGTGTTCCACCGCCCACCTTGGTGACGGTTACCTCGTTACCGCAGACATTACAACGGTATTTTTCGCCCTCTTTCTTAACTGCCATTGTATCACCCCCCTTCACTCTTTCATTCTTATGAGTGACGCATCACAAATAGTGTCGTTGTAAATAGCGATGAGCTTGCAGAGCTGCTTTAGCTCCTTCTCCGGCAGCAACAACTATCTGTTTATCGGGAATATTGGTGACATCACCGGCTGCAAACAGCCCTGGAACATCTGTTTCGCAGGAGCAACTGGCCTCAATCTCATTGAGCTCATTGAGCTTGACGACATCTCTGACAATATCCGAGTTGGGGATGAGACCGATCTCTATGAATACAGCCCCGACATCGATGGTTGTTTCATCGCCGCTTTCCAGATTCTTGAGCAGGATGTTTTCCACACGGTTCGAGCCCGTTATTTCCAGCACTTCATGCCTCAGAAACACAGTCAGGTTGGGAGCACTATTGACTTTGTTGATCAGTATCTCATCTCCCGTTAGTTGTGTTAAAGACACCAGAAAGACGTGCTCTGCTATTTTGACCATGTCATCTACAGCTTCCAGAGCAGAGTTGCCACCACCTATTACTGCTACCCGATCACCGGCGAACAACGGGCCATCGCAGACAGCACAGTAAGTAACCCCTCTACCTTTGAGTGCCTCTTCCCCGGGTACATTCAGTTGACGCGGCCGTTTGCCAGTGGCAATTATCACGGTTTTGGACTCATAGCGTTCACCACTATCCAGGATAACCTCATATCTGTTATCCAGCCGCGACAAGCGCACTATTTCTTTTCCAATACTTTGCTCAATGGGGAATTTTTTCACCTGATCCTCGAATTTCTGTATCAGTTCAAATCCTTCTATGTACTGATACCCCATGTAATTATCGATCCCTGTTGACCACAGAACTTGCCCCCCTACGTTTTTGCTCACAAGAAGTGTGCGTAAACTCTTTCGGGCGGCGTAGACTGCTGCGGTCATACCCGCAGGTCCTGCACCTGCTATCAATATGTCGTACAAGTTAAAACCTCAAGATGCGCTTATTTTAGTCCCAACTTTTCCTTCAATACTGCTTGATCGAAACCGACAACAATCTCGCCGTCTATGTATATCTGTGGTACCACCATTTGACCTGATTTCTCAATCATTTCATCACGGGCTGCCTTGTCTGCCGAAACATCCAGGTCCTGATAGGTAACATTATTCGTGTCCAAGAAACTCTTGACCGTCTTACAATACGGTCAGGTTGGAGTGGAATAGACCTTGACTATTTTTTCGCTCATTTATACCTCCTGCAACTCGGTTACGAACAGTATAAATTAAATCAGGCATTTTTCAAGTAGTATGGTTACAATATAGGGCACTCATCAGCTTCGGTAATAGTGATAATTCTAGGCGTAGAAGCATCCTTTGTAAGTGACTTTTGTCGCATATGTGTCGAGACTATCAGATGTTGCATATTCTTGACCTGCAACACAGACTGTATATGACTGTTGGCGTAGCGTGCTATAATAGACATATCGAATGAATACAGGGGGGATTCTGGAATCCACTGAGATAGCAAAAAAGGCAGTAGAAGCGGCAATTGACAGACAAGCTAATGATATCCTCATGCTGGATATCAGGCAGGTGCAGTACTTCGCTGATTACTTCGTTATATGTAGTGCTGAAAGCGACCGGCAAATGCGCGCCATCTGTGATGAAATACATGAAAAGCTAAAACAGGAGCGCATCAGGTTATTGCATCAAGAAGGTAGTGAGGATTCAGGATGGGCACTTCTTGATTTCGGTTCTGTAGTTGTGCATGTTTTTGCTCCAGACCAAAGAGAGTTCTATGACATTGAGAACGTATGGCGCGATGCGATTCCCGTGCTCAGGATTCTATGAGCCAACAATCCGCCTGACGTTCGTAGGTTAGCACCTCATCAGCACTGAAGAAAAGGTTAATCTCTCGTTCAGCGTTTTCCAGCGAGTCTGACCCGTGCACCACGTTACGTCCGATTTCCAGCGCCAAATCACCACGGATCGTTCCCGAAGCTGCCTTTGCAGGATCTGTTTCACCCATTGTTCTCCGCGCAATCTCAACTGCACGCGGACCTTCAAGAACCGCGGCGACAAGAGGGCTGGAGGTGATGAATTGCACCAGTCCTTCGAAGAATGGTTTACCCTGATGAATATCATAGTGTTGCTCCGCCATTGTTCTGTCCATCTGAATCATCTTCAGGGCAACCAGCTTGAGACCTGTTCTCTCAAAACGTGAGAGTATCTCTCCCGTCAGTGTGCGTTGTACCGCATCCGGCTTTATGAGTATGAGCGTTCTTTCCATCTTTCCCCTTCCGTGTAGTTATTGAGCTATAGAGATTCAGCGATTCAACATATCATGATTTCAATTCCATTCTATATCGATGTACTAACACTGTATGGTTTTGGTGATCATAAAAAGCTGGATTATTACAGCGATTCCACCCATGCGAGAACATGGGTTGATACCTCATTACGGTTTGCCCTGGTCACTGTAGCTATCTCCACGTCAGCGCGCTGTTTTACTACATCAGCCCACGGATGAGGGGAACGCATAATGGTACCCAGCACATGCTTGTCACTATCGAGTGCTTCGATTACGGCATCCGTGAATGATGATGAAAACAACTCCATTTTTCCGATCTCGTCAATCACCACGATGTCGCGACTGCGTATTGCTTCCTTAATAGCAGGCACTGCTGTCTCATCTATGCTGCTGAGCTCTACACCGTACTTGCTGATGTGATAAGTGCTGATGATATCACTATGAGCCAGTGTAGCCTGTATTCCATCCAGGGTAATAATACGGAAACCTCGCCGAATACCATGGTCACGAATTTCCTCGGTGTAGAATCCACCAGCACGCTTCGAGATACGAGACACAATATGCTTGATAATTGTCGTCTTGCCCACGCCGGGTTCACCGGTTAAAAAGTAGGCCTTTTTCACAGCAGGGATATTTGACATAATAGTAACCACATCGTTGTCTGCAGTTTTTGATCGCGCCTTATATTATAGGGGTGCCAACTTGGGCTTATCAATATTCTCATCCCGTGGGGGACGTTGCTTTTGGCTGATTGTGATCGAAGGCTTTCTGAGATACAGTGGCTGCAGGGTAGGGGAGTGGTCGAAATCACCCTCTTTGAGCCTTCGCCAGCCAAGCTCAGCAAGATACCCTGCACGGCGCAGGTTTGCTGCTCCTTCCATGATCAAGGCCTGCTCTCCCAAGCGTTCACGTAACTGTAACTTTACCTCGTTTGGAATCTTGCCACAGAAGATGGTTTGCCCCTCGATCTCATCGAACAAGGCGTCAGAAGTCGTAATATGCTCCTTGATTAAGCAACGCCATTCGCCATGCTCAGTTCGGAAAAGGGCGGTGGCGATCTCGTTACGCCCTGCATTCTGTATCGGGCACACGGGTAGAGCAGTGGCAGCGTAGGGAAAAGCTACCGCCTCCAATGTGCTTATACCTACGAGGGGGATATTAAGCGCAAAGGCAAGTCCTTTGGCCACGCTCATGGCCACGCGCAACCCGTTGAAGCTGCCAGGGCCTGTGGCTACAATGAGGCCGTCCAGGTCTTCAAGTTGTATACTGGCCATTTGCAGAACGTGGTTGAGGTTCGGTAGTATCTCAGCGGTATGATTTTGGCCTGCCTGCCATGTTAACTCGGCAACCATGTTACCCTGTGATGAAAGGGCGATGCTGGCAGTTTCAGTTGAAGTGTCAATAGCAAGTTCCATACGTTTCTCAATTATATCATACAGGCAGTGCGATCACGATTTTCATGGGACATACCATGCCCAGCATCAATTCCTCACTTGCCGTTATATCGTAGCCAGCGTCTTTCACCGATTGCTCGACGTAGATTGGCCGGCAGGTCGCGTGCTTGGGAAATCTCCGATGAAACCATTCATAAAGCCTGACGAATGTAGAATTTTCATGAGCCTCTTTCGATAAGCTGGCGACTCCCAGTCTCCCCTTGAGCTTTAACACCCTCCTGGTCTCGGAAAGAACCACTGGTATGTCCGGGGTGTCGAAAAGCTCCAGAGTCGAAGCCATATATACAGCGTCAAAAACGTTATCTCTATAAGGCAGGTATTTTGCATCCCCCTCTATTAGTGCCACCCTATCTTGGAGCCCTGCTTTTTCAACTCTCCGCGCAGTCAGTGCAATCATCTCCGGTGTCAGGTCTATTCCGTAGGCTCTTCCTGAGTCTCCGACAGATTTCGCTATCTTGACCAGAGAACAACCAGTTCCGAAACCGATCTCGAGTACCCTTTCCCCCTCCGTTATGGATAGGAGTTCCAGGCCTCTCTTTCTCATGCCTGCTTCAAAGCGTTGTTCCAGGATTGTATACAGCCTGCTGATTATTGCATAGCTATCTCTTACCTCTTTCGTGCTTGCGCGAACCCTGAGAATCTCTTTTCTATCATTGGCCATTTTCTACAACTGCTTTAGCGAATAACTTCGCCTTTGAAAGCAACTCCACATATCTGGTGCCCTTGGGGAAAAAAACCAGCCTGCGTTTTGACGGAGCACGATGCTGCATCTCGATGAGCAGGTGCTCCTCAGGAAATGCCTCCAAGACTCTGTCTGCCCATTCCACGACGCAAACACCGTTGCCATAGAGATAATCATCGATGCCCAGATCTGCCACCTCCTCGATTCCATCGAGTCGGTAGCAGTCTATGTGATAGAGTGGCAGTCTGCCATAATACTCCCTGAGTAGCATGAATGTGGGGCTTACCACATAGTCATCGATGCCCAGTCCCTGGGCAATACCCTGGGTGAGGCAGGTTTTTCCCGCGCCCAGTTCGCCCACCAGGAGTATGACATCTCCAGCCATCGCTATCTCGCCAAGCTTCATCCCCACTCTACGGGTTCGCTCTGCGCTGTTGCTGATCATCTCCAGAGAGGCCATAATTCTTCTTACCGCCTGGTTTCAGTCGTAGTTCGTTGGCAGATAGTTTCTTTGGGGTAGGGAACCATCAACCGGATAACCATCAACCTAAAAACTCTGTTCCTTAGTGTCTCTGTGGCAATATCAGCGACCTGACCTGAAATGCTCCCAACCACGCTCATTCCACTCCAACGCCCTGCCTTGTTCGTCACATAGCGTTACCTGTCCTGGCTCACTACTCGTAATCTCGCCGATAACGGTTACAGGACTTGACATAAGGTATTTGACACGGTCGACCACCTCGCTCTTAGCCGTGAACAGAAGCTCATAATCCTCGCCACCCGACAGCGCCAGCCCCAATGATTTCTCACCAAAAGCAGCGTTTACCAGTGGGTGGATGGGCAGGGTATGTACCCATACCTTTGCCCCAACATGACTTGCTTTGCAAATATGCCCCAGGTCGCTTACCAGCCCATCACTGAGGTCTATCGCCGCTCTCACGCCGTGCTGCACCAGAACCTGACCTTCAGCAACTCCAGGGTAGGGGCGCAGGTGGGCGTCTCTGAGATAAGTGGCTATATCCGCACTAAATTCAAGCCTTGATTTAAGCATCCTCAGCCCAGCCCCCGCTTGTCCCAGGTAACCAGTAACCGCAATCTGGTCGCCGGGCTGTGCCGCCGAGCGGGTGAGCAGGTGCTCCGAAGCTTCCCCTATCACAGTGATGTTGATTACAGCTACAGGTGCGCTGCTGACATTTCCGCCACAGATATCGACGTCGAACTGTGTCGCGATCTCCATCAGCCCCTTGTAGAGTTCGACTACGTTATCCACCTCCGTCTCCGGTGGCAAACCCAGCGAAACCAGGGCATAGCAAGGCTTCCCTCCCATTGCGGCGATGTCGCTGATATTTATCGCGAGCGCTTTCCAGCCCAGGTCGCGCCATGTAGCGGTTTCAAGGGTGAAATGAATATTCTCGACAAGGGTGTCGGTGGTGCCAATCTGGATGGATTGCCCGGTACGCCAGGCTGCGGCGTCATCGCCTATTCCCAGGACAAGGTCGTCTCTCGATGTCTTGCCTATGGTCTCGGCGATAAGATCGATAAGGGCAAACTCTCCCAGTTCGTGAACTTTCATCAATTAGAATTATAGCTGCTTTGGATTGAGGCCACAACTGGTAAAGCATAGCCAAACCTGATATATTAAGCTGTAACTGTCACCACGCGATCTCTATGGTGAATACTTTTAGCAATAAAGAGTGAACTTGCGTTACGCAATCGTTTCAGACATCCATAGCAACCTGGCGGCATTCCAGGCGGTGCTCCACGACATCGATGAGAGGGGAGGATTCGAGCGTATCTGGTGCCTGGGAGACGTTGTTGGCTATGGCCCCGATCCCAATGAGTGCATTCAGCTTCTTCGGGAGTACGATCATGTCTGTGTCGCTGGCAACCACGACTGGGGTGCAGTGGGCAAAATAGCCCTGGATGATTTCAATGCCGAGGCTGCTACTGCCTGTCGCTGGAGCGGTGCCCAACTGGGGCCTGAGGAGAAGGACTACCTCGCCA
>JAXHUK010000092.1:0-13719 GCA_034189725.1 Chloroflexota bacterium
CTTTTGGAACCGAAATCATGTGCTGCCCCCACGTTGGATCATTCTTAAAATCCTGGCATATCGTATCGACCAGTTGCCAGACGAGGGAGAGATTTTCCTTGTAGGCGACAGCTACGTTGAGATTGATTCTCGCCCATTCTCGTGACCTGTTGCTTGCAAGCTCGACCTTGTTATTGGGGATAATGTGCATCGTGCCATCGAGGTCTCGAAGGGTAGTACGCCTGAGGTTAAAGCCGACAACCAGGCCACTTATTCCGGCAATAGTGACCACTTCATCAATTCTGTACCAGTCTTCCATGATTATAAAAAAACCATGGAGCCAGTCTCGAATTATATTCTGCGCAGCCAGGCCAACAGCTAAACTTGCAACACCGAGGGATGCAATAATTGGTGTAGTATCCACACCCAAAACACCCAGGATCATTACAAACGCTACAATCCAGATGATGAAAGTCATGACCTGGATGAGCACCCCAGAGAGCGTGTTTATACGTTTAGCTAATTCCTCCGGGGATTCCTCACGGACTCTATGTATTCGCGACGTCACTAACCTGGGAATGACGCGCCTCAGCATAGCGAGCACGACGAGTGCTACCACAATTATCAGAAGCACTTTCAGTGCACCAGCGAGTAGGACAGCGAGATCGAAATCAAAACCGTATTCAAGCATGGTTTTCCCCTTTCATCTCTATAGTTCCGGGATAGTGTATTGCTATATTTGCTCTATACCTCACCTCCCTTCTGCAAGTTCGAGCGCAGTAGCTGCCAGAACTGTTTTGATGCCGAATTAAACCGCCCCCACCGTACTCCTTGATGAATGCTTATTTTAGTAGAACACTGGCTTCTTATACAATCAATCTGCGGTTGTGCAATTGGCACCACGAAAGATGCCAATAGAAATTTCAAAGCTCAAAGTCCCAGGGACAGTTCTTTGTGACTGATCCGATGTGCGCAGCAATACTGATGAACGTAGTCTGTTGAACCGCGAATTAAGCGGTTCACCTCAACAGCTTAATTGCTTCGCCGATGTCTTCCGCAATCATGCTTCTTTTCGATTTCTCGATCAGAAAGTTTTTGCCAGTGATGATGTATGATGGGAATACTCTTGTGTTCTTATAGTAGTACGGATTCTTTCTGATCTTGTAGGTGGAGCCGGCTGGAATCACCCTGTCCCCAAGCTGCCGTCGCGCAATGAGATTCATTGATTTGATAGCGACATCTCCCATCAACATTATGACCTTGATATTGGGAAACAACTCCAGTTCCCTTTCCAGTAGCCCTGAACAGTTGGAAATCGTATCAGAGGATATTGAATATCCTGCCTTTCCACATTTAACAGCGGTAGTGATGTAAATTCCCAAATCCAGGATGTCTGTAATAGAGGATGGATTCAGTCCTGCGTCGTTGAATGATTGCAGGGTTGTCTGTAAATAGAATGGATTGTTTGGTGCATAGAAGTATTCCTGGGGATCGAGGGGGCTAACCTCAGAGATCATGACCATGGTAATCCCTGACGGATCGATAGCTACGTCCGGAATCTGATAGCATTCCTTGACAACATCCTGGCAGGGGAAATCGATACATCGTACATGGTCATCGATATTCATTGCTCACCTCACTTTTTTACTGAGCAGGAGGCATAGCAACGGGATGACAGGAAGCTCACTTGGCTATGCAGGCATTGAGCTTCAGCTTTTAGCTCCACACTTGAACCAATTTACGCTTTCTCAGCATAGAGTGCAGCCCACAGCAGATAGCGCCAGGTACAATCCACAGTAGTGTAGCCGGCGCTCTTCAGCCAGTTTATGTGCTCGGGCAATGACGCGTGATGGTCATGATGGGTCTGGTGTTCCATCCAGGTATTCCATACCTCATCTGTTGCCCCCTGATCGAAGGCGAATGACTTCCACGTATCGAGGTGCTGGTGGTACAGACGGTCTGTCTCGCCTCTGAACTGATCGCAGAATGTGAGAATGCCGTTGGGAGCTTGCCACAGGAACAGCTTTTGAAAGAACTGTTCCTTTTCTCTATCGTCAAGATGATGAAGGGCGATACTAGACATAATGAGATCGAATGAGTTCTCCCCGAACTCGATGTCTTTGAAGTCAGCCTTTATGTATTTAATGGTACCCTCAGTGAGTCGTTGCTGGCATTCATTGAGGCATTCTTCTGATATGTCCACAGCTTGGATATGTGATTCAGGGAAGTGCCGGTATATCAGAAGTGTCAGATTGCCGGTGCCGCAACCAAGCTCGAGAATTGATTTGGGGGAGTAGTTCTCTGGCAGATAGTCGAATAATGTTGACAGCATCTCTTTATATCGGGGGACGCACCTTTCGACAAAATCGGTATATTCCCCGCTGACGCTATCATAGAACTGCTCGGTTGTGCTCGACATTCTTAATCCCTTCAGGGTCTCCTTGTCAGCGAATACACTGAATCTATATACTGGATTCTAGTAAAAATCGAGGGATTGTACAAGGGGTTCAGGTTATAATTAATGGAAGTTAGAGGATTGCCATCAGGCTATTGTTGATAATCGCACCGGCGGCGACTATAGCGTAGGGCACGAGGAGAGCCACAAAGGCGGCGCGGCCGAATCCGTAGAAGCCGAACCTGAAACAGAGAAATCGTAAAAGTAACGCAATAAGAGAAAGGGCAACAACGGCACCCATATCGACTAAAAACAGCCACCACAGCCCACCTACCTGCAGCGCCCAGCCCGCCAGTAGGCCACTCTCCTGTAAGAAATCTTTTCCACTCCATTCCAGAACGATAAATGTCGTGGTGTAGTCCAGAATAGCCAGAACACCGACGAGTATCACAAGCCACATCTCCTGCCAGCGCCATATCAACCTTGAGGCTGTATCTACGTATCCCTCAACTTGGCGATCCCGTTCCAGGGCATTGTTCACCATGCCTTTCATTACCTTGAGGGTTATATGCATGGGTTCTCCTTAGTTCCGTTTGATTGTATCCTTGCTTCCTCGGAGCACGAACACAGAATCCTACGGAGTTGAGTATACTACACGGCGTACCGAAGTTGTATCCTACCTCATGCAGGCTACATAATAACCATAGTACTGTTCTTCTCTTGCTATATTTATATAGGGCACAGCATCACGCTGGTTTCTCCCTACGTTCAATCTTACTCTCGGGTGCTTTCCTGAAAGCGGTGTTATAGTGTAGAATACAGATTGGGGGGGGCAGGGTTCGGAACTCTGGATCCCTGATAACAGAAGGAGTGGGATGGGTGATAACGGGGCACGTGTAACCATGTTTTCCGGCAAGGGTGGTGTGGGCAAGACAACCTGTGCTGCGGCTACGGCACTGCACTATGCATCGGTAGGAATTCGGACAATTGCCATCTCAACCGATGCCACACCCTCGCTGTCGCATATATTCGAGATAACAACCAACGAGAAACCGGCAAGGATTCAAGATTCACTATACATCAGTGAGCTTGGGGTGGAAGAGGTGGAGGGGATGTGGAACGAGAAATTCGGCAGAGACGTATATGATGTGTTTTCATCATTTGTGTCCATTAACTACGATGAATTTGTTGAATTCACCACCTCTATGTTGCCCGGCTTACGGGATGAATTCATGGTCGATTACATCAGGGAATTGAGCCTGAAAGATGAGTACAGCACCATCATCTGGGATACCGCACCGCTGGGGCAAACACTTGCCCTGCTCCATACACCAGCCATGCTCGTGGAGCATTTGAAAACGGCCCCTCGCATCTATTCTCGACTGAAGCTCGGTACTATCAGCAAGGAGCCTATACTGAATGTCATCAGTCGCTGGCAGCAACTATCCGCTGATGAAATAGACTTCCTCAGAAATCAGGTGCGATTCGTCATTGTCACCATACCGGAGGCGCTGGCGGTGGAACAACTCGATGGGGTTTTCTGCGAGCTTGACAAGCATGGCCTCAAGGTGGATCAGTTGATAGTTAATAACGTGATCAAGGTCAATGGCTCGGAATTTCTGATCGCTAAGGCCAGTCAACAGAGGAAGTATCTTGACCTTATCTATAGTAGATACTCCGACATGCACATAGTCGAGTTGCCCATGTTTCCCCATGAGATCAAGGGTTGGGAGCGGCTGAAAGAAGTGGAGAGGATACTATTTCCATGAACATCTCTATAGTGGAAGCCCGTGACCTGTCTGAGGCCTGGTTCCTGTGTCTGCGCAGGACGTTTAAGGATGGTCGTGAATATACCATCGAGCGAGGCAGTTTCGTAGGACGTCGTCGCAAGGAACTCGATTTCATCGTCCTGCACGTGAAGTGTCCTGGTAATCGCCCGCTGGTTCCGGATGTGCCCCCTGGCGTGCCTCCTCCGTCATCGATGGAATATGTGGAAAATTACGTACAGTACCTGATGACGTCATTCAAGGCAGATACGGAGCAGTATACCTATGGTGAGGACCTGGAGTCCCAGATACCGGAGTTGATTCGGTTATATAAAGAGGACGGTCATAATACCAATCAGGGATTTATGGCGGTTGGGAGCAGGGAATCTATCAAGTTGCCTGATCCGCCATGCTTGCGGGGCATCGATACCAGAATCGAAAATGGGAAACTTCACTTCATAGTATACTTCCGCTCCTGGGACCTGTGGGCGGGATTGCCTTCGAATCTGGCGGGAATACAGCTCCTCAAGGAGTATATTGCAAACGAGGTCGGTGTGGATGATGGCGAACTCATAGCGTTGAGCAAGGGATTACATCTCTATGATTACTCGTGGGATCTCGCTATGGCCGCTGCGAGGTTAGACGGGAGTTAAGCTACGACATGCTGAACTGGGGTACAATACCCAGCCACTCATCGAGCAGCATAATCAGGCAACTGTCCACCTGCTCGTCTTCGAATAATACGAAATCTGCGGTTCCCACATAGCCTCGCCATACTACGAGGCCGAGCCCGGTGTCCTCGATTTCGACCACCAGTTGGTACTCTTTTGCCGCCTCGCTGGCAGCACTCGCGTGTGCAAGCCTGGGATTATCACTACGAATCACGAACTCGTCATTCTTGTGGTCCCAACTTGCGGTAAGCGCCTCGCCTTGCCAGAGCGCAGCTTCCTGCTGATCCATTTGGCCGATCATGACTTTCATGGCACTCCTTTCGGTAAGGTCGTTAGAGCTACTATAAGCCAGGTGGATTTCTACTGTTACTTTTGTTTACTTATGCACTGTACTCATAGCATAGCGTACAAAAACTATTGTACTTGAACTAAAGTACTGTACGACTCCATCCTATATGTCTCGCCCTTCCAAGTCAAGATGCTGTTTCCTCATATTACTTTATTATACCTCTTAATTTACAGGAGAGGCCTCTTACAGTGCTTTGAGTCACCTCAGCCGTTGCTTACAGGTAAGCTTGTTTTTCTGTAGTCATCCTGATAATTCGTCCAGCTTTTTATGCAGCGTCAGCGCATTGCTCACGGCAAAGCCTTCAATGTCGTTGTTGAAGTAGATATAGGCTTCTTGGACGTTGTGGGTTAGCGCAGCAATTCTCTGTGCCCAATCGCTTAACTCCTCATCGGAGTAACAGCCCCCGTACATCGAGGTGCTCCCGTGAAAACGAACATAGGCGAAATCGGCGGTGACCTCGAGCGGTGTGGTGAACCGGGGCATGTCGAAGATGCAAAAGCCAATGTTGTGGCGGCGCAGGAGGTCGAAAACTTCGTTATCGAGCCAGGACTCATCGCGGAACTCGAAGACGTGGCTCACATCGCTGGGGAGCAGTGAAAGGAAGGATTCCAGCAGCGAGTCATTGCGGTGCATAGTAGGCGGAAGCTGATAGAGAAGAGGTCCTCGCTTCTCTTCAAGCAGCGCTGCTCTGTCCAAAAGGGTATGTAATGGGGCCTCGACATCCCTCAACTTCTTGATATGGGTAATGAACCGACTCACCTTCACTGCGAAGGCGAAGCTCTGCGGTGTGGAATCTCGCCAATTCGCGAACGCTTTCTCTGTAGGCAGCCGGTAGAAGCTGTTGTTGAGTTCCACGGTGTCAAAGGTTCGGGCGTAAAACTCGAGCCATTTCGATTTGGGGAGATCTCTGGGATAGAACCCCTCCCGCCAGTGCTCATAGTGCCAGCCGCTTGTTCCTATGTAGTAGTTAGCAGCCATATTCAACCTCACTTTGGCCCCTTGTTGCCCACAAGCTCCTCAAGTATCATGATCGCGGCTTTTTTGTCGAGTGGCTCGTTGTTGTTGCCGCACTTGGGCGATTGGATACAAGCGGGACACCCTTCCTCGCAAAGGCACTCGGAGATCGCCCTGAGCGTTGCCTGCCAGAGTTCGGTCATCAGTTCGAAGCCCTTCTCGGCGATGCCGATCCCCCCGGGATGGCCGTCATAGATGAAAATCTGAGATTTTCCGGTATCGGGATGGAACGGTGTCGATACGCCGCCGATGTCGTTGCGGTCGCAGAGTGCGAACAGGGGCAGGAGAGCGATAGCGGCATGCTCGGTGGCATGGAGACCTCCGGCGAAGTCAAGCCCTCCCGCAACGAGTTTCTCATCGACCTGCAGGGGTATGTCGAACCACAGTGCTACTGTGGGAAATGACTGCGGCGGCAAATCAAGGGGCTCCTCGCCGATCACCTCATCGGTGAACACCCGCTTTTTCTTGAAACCGAGCACAGTGGTGGTAACCTGCACATTGCCCAGGTATACCATCGTTCCATCGGCGTCTTTCTCCAGCAATGGCTCAAGGATATCGATATCCGTGATGTCCCTGGTCTGGGTATAGTATAGGGCATCGGTGGGCCGTGCGTACGCGGTGTGCGCTGTCAAGTTCAGCTCGGTGACCAAATACGATTCTCCCTGATGAAGATAAATAGCGCCGGGATGTATCTGGAAGAAGGCGTTGGCATCTTCTACTGTCTCCAGGAGGCGGCCGCTTGTGGCGTCCACAAGATCGAAGCTTTGGGATGAAGCAGAGCGGATGTTGATATCCTGAGCGGGGTATACCTCGCTGGCCGCAGGGTACCAGCGACCGCGTTGTTTGTGGAGTAAGCCATTGTCTTCGAGTTCATCCCGCACCTGGTTGTAGTTCTTACCGAATCGTTTCTCCTCGCCGGCGCTCAGGGGCAACTCCCAGGCAGCACAGAGGATGTGTGGTTTGAGAATACGCGGATTATCGGGATCGATCAGGGCGTTCTCATGGCTTTTGCCGAAGAAGAATTCGGGGTGGCGCATGAGATACTGGTCGAGTGGATTATCGAGGCCGATAAGAAAACTCAAGGAGCTCTCCTTGCTTCTCCCGCTTCTTCCCGCCTGCTGCCAGGTACTGGCGATGCTGCCAGGATACCCTGTGAGCACCGTGGCATCCAGATCGCCGATATTCACACCCAGCTCCAATGCATTCGTTGCCACGACGGCTGTAAGCCGGCCCTCGAATAGCTCGCGCTCAATAAAGCGGCGGTCCTCGGCCAGGTACCCGGCGCGGTAGGGTAGTATCGAGTTTGCCAGTGCCGGCTGATCATGGTTGAGCTGCTCTCGCACATACAGGTAGATGAGCTCGGTAAGGCGACGGCTTCGTGCAAATCCCAGGCTGCGAATCCTCTTCCGCACAAGCTCTGTCAGCAGCAGCGTAGCTTCGCTATTAGCGCTATGCCGCACTGACTGCGCTTCATCTATCAACGGGGGATTCCAGAAGATAAATTCTTTGCTTCCATGGGGCGAGCCGTTTTCAGAGATAACTTCAAAAGGAAGTCCGGTTAACCTCTCGACATGCTCCCGGGGATTAGCGATAGTAGCGGAGCAGCAGATGAACTGGGGGCTTGCGCCGTAGTAAGCGCAAATCCTCTGGAGGCGGCGGAGCACGTTAGCCACATGTGAGCCGAATACTCCACGGTAGATATGAGCCTCGTCGATGACAACATACCTCAGCCTGGAGAGCATCTTAGCCCAGGAGCGGTGATTCGGTAAGATGCCTACATGTACCATATCCGGATTTGATAGCACGATATCGGCAGACCTCTTTATCTCACCGCGCTCCCTCTGCGGGGTGTCTCCATCGAATGTCTCGTAGCTCAGATTGGTGAGTTGTGCCGATGTCAGTTCCCTGAGAGTACGAAGCTGGTCCTGAGCCAGTGCCTTGGTAGGGAAAAGATACAGAGCGCGGCTTCCTTTCTGGGTCAGGATAGTGTTGAGAACCGGAATATTGTAGCAGAGGGTTTTGCCGCTGGCTGCGGGAGTGACTACAGCAACATTTTTTCCCGAGCGAACGGCATTGATAGCAGAAGCCTGGTGACTGTAGAGTGGAACAAGATGGTTCGTCTCGAGAGCGGCTCGAAGAGTTGGATGCAGTGGCTGCTCTAACTCGCCATACGTAGCATCCTTGGGTCGGATATGCTCGATATGAACGATCTGACCTCTGTAAGCAGGGAGCTTTTTCAGGTGAGAAATGAAGGTCGAGGTGCTCATTGCTAAGCTGTCAGCTTTCAGTTGTCAGGGATCAGTGGTATCCCTTTTATCCCCTCGGAGCTCTCTATGCCCTTTGTGGTTATTATAAGGCGTGCAGGATCTCGATCTCATAATCTATGATCTCAGCATCACCTCTGATTGTACCGATAAAGGACACCACGTGAGACAGGATTTCGTTTGCGTGGCGGCCGTCATTGCTGACGCACGTAATCCCCAGTGTGGCCAGTTGCCACAGGTCATGATCATCGATCTCCGCTATAGAGACATTGAACTTATTGCTTACCTGTGAGGTGATCGATCTGATTACTCTTCTCTTGCCTTTAAGAGAGTGGTTTTCGGGCAGACGAAGCCTGATAATTAACGCGCCGATATTCATAGCTGAATCATAATGAGGCCACGCAGGCCTGTGTATTGAAATACCTGTATGTAAATGACTATCGCAATTACGCGCACAAATCCACTTTTGTACCTATGTCCTGCTGTATTGACCGAAAGGAGGTCGACACTGAAGAGACGACCAGCCATAATAGCAAGGTGCTTTACCCTCAAAGAGGGTAAAGCGCCTTCGGTTGCATTATCTTTATTCTTGCTTGCTACTATTGACGTTGACTTCTCATTTTCGCGAAACAGTCGTCACAGTATATCGGACGATCCCCTCGCGGCTGAAAAGGCACTTCACATTCATTGCCGCAAGAATCACACACTACACGTGTCCTCTCCCGAGGCCCTTTAGAAAACCCTGTACGCTCTCGCCGCCGATTTAATCGGCAACTCGGGCAACGGCCAGGTTCATTCTCTAAACCCCGAGACTGGTAGAACTCTTGCTCTCCTGCAGTGAACACGAACTCTGCCCCACAGTCTCTACACACCAACGCCTTGTCCTCAAACGCCATCGCTCAGCCTCCTTTCAGATTGATTAGCCAGCCCTCGTTTCGATGTAGCTTGTGTCCCAAGACTTTGTGTGAGACTCCGGTGTCCCAATGGGAGAGCTAATTAAAGAACTATCCCCCTGCTGTGGCTACGGCGTCGAGTTTTCCCAGGGCTCCAACCTGAACACACCATAAAACGAGGTCCGTGCTCCACACCAAGAGTAAAACACATTATTGAATAAAATGCAAACAAAGGCGCTAACCTAGATCCGCAAGCTTCTCTTTGAGCTTGCGTTGTATATCATTACGGTCATCCAGCTTTTGACGCTCTTTGTCTACGATGTGAGATGGTGCCTTGGCCAGAAAGTTAGTATCTGCTAACAGGTGTTCTATACGGCTTATCTCGTTCTGATTGGCCTCGATCTCCTTCAGCAGTCGGCTCCGTTCAGCACCGACGTCGATCATACCCCCAAGAGGAAGAACTACCTCAGCTCCCTTTAGTACCAGGATTTTCGCCTGTTCATTTCCCGATGTTCCCCCATCCTGATTGCTGAGGATGGTCAGAGGACGCACTCGGGCTAAGGCAGCAATAGCCGGCGCAAGAGCATCGAGGGTGGGTTTGGCGTTCTCCGCGATGATGCTGGCTTCGATAAACCTGCCTGGATCGACCTTGCTTTCCATGCGGGCGTTACGGATGGAGCGTATGATATCAATTACTAACTCCATATCTCGCTCTGCATCGGCGTCGAAGGTCTCTGTGTCAGCAGTGGGATATGGAGCAATCATGATCGAGCCTGGATTTGCCGACGGAGAGGATTCCTTTACCTGCTGCCATATCTCCTCGGTTATGAACGGCATGAAGGGGTGAAGCAGGCGCATTGTTGTCTCAAGTACATGAACCAGGACCGGCATGGGTGAGTACCCGTCTCCATCCTGACGAAGCCGTATCTTGGCGATCTCGATGTACCAGTCACAGTATTCCGTCCAGAGAAAATCGTAAATACGGCGCACTGCCTCACCGAGTTGGAATTGTTCAAGGAGTTCAGTTACTTCCGCTGTGAGCCGATTCAATCGGCTCAGAATCCAGCGGTCTTCTACAAGATTGGTTTCAACGGGGATTGTGGCTTCCTCAGAGTTTATGTTGCCGATGACGAATCTGGCAGCATTCCAGAGCTTGTTGGTGAAGTTGCGGCTTCCCTCGAGCTTGTGTGGGCTCAACCTCATATCATTCCCCGGTGAGTTACCCGTTGATATAGCGAAGCGCAGGGCGTCGGTGCCATACTTTTCTATAGCCTGTACCGGATCAACGACGTTGCCCTTGGATTTGCTCATCTTCTCACCTTTTTCGTCCCGTATCAGCCCGTGGAGGTAGACCTTGTGAAACGGAATCTCCCCTGTGTTTTCCAGGCCCATCATTATCATTCTGGCTACCCAGAAGAAAAGGATATCGTAGCCAGTCTCCATTACCGTGGTCGGGTAGAAGTATTTGAAATCCTCGGTTTCCTCGGGCCAACCCAGGGTAGAATGAGGCCACAGTGCCGAACTGAACCAGGTATCTAACACATCGGGGTCCTGAAGCAGGTCTGTTCCGTTACACACCGGGCACTGATGTGGAGCATCCGTCGCCACTATGGGATTTGCCGATAAATCGATTGTGACCCAGTCGGTATTTCTTACAATCTCGTCATGAGATACCCCCAGCTCTCTGAGTTTGCTGTAGGTATGCGTGCCATGAGGTAAATCTCGCTCCCTGAGAAATTCGTCGATAGGTATTATGTCGATTTTATCGCCGTCACACGTACCGCAATACCAGGCAGGGATCCTGTGTCCCCACCAGAGTTGGCGGCTGATACACCAGTCTCGTATATTCTCCATCCAGTTCAGGTATACCTTGGTGAAGCGCTCGGGGATAATCTCGATCTGACGTTCCTTAACGACTTTATGGGCGGGCTTGGCCAGGGGAGCAGTGTTCACGAACCACTGCTTCGAGAGTAGTGGTTCGACCATGGTCTGGCAGCGTTGACAGTGACCAACCGAGTGTACATACGGCTCGATTGTGACCAGCAAACCTTCCTTCTCTAAATCTTCGAGCAAGGCCTGACGGCATTCGAAGCGCCCGAGACCGGCATAAGGGCCGGCATTCTCGCCCATCGTTGCATCCAGGTTTAATATGTTGATCGAAGGCAGGTTTTGCCGCTGGGCAACTTCAAAGTCAACAGGATCATGAGCCGGTGTGATTTTCACAGCTCCGGTACCAAACGCAGGATCAACAGCCTCATCTGCTAGTATAGGGATTGTTCTTCCCACAACAGGTAGAATCGCTTGTTTCCCCAGATGGCTCTTATGCCGCTCATCTTCGGGATTGACTGCTACAGCAGTATCACCGAGAATAGTCTCGGGCCGTGTCGTAGCTACCGTAATAAATCGGTCCTCTTCGCCTTCTAACCGATAGCGCACGTAGTACAGGTTGCTGGATAGCTCCTTGTGTTCCACCTCAAGGTCAGAGAGGGCAGTAATGCATCGGGGGCACCAGTTGATTATACGTTCCCCGCGATATATTAACCCCTTTTTGGAGAGGTTAACGAACGTAGTGCGAACCGCCAGGCTCGGCCCCGGGTCCATTGTAAAACGCTCACGCGTCAAATCAGATGAGGCCCCAAGCCTCTTGTGTTGTGCTGCGATGATTCCCCGGTATTTGTTCATCCACTCCCACATTCGCTCCAGGAACTTCTCGCGTCCCAGGGTGTGACGTGATATCCCTTCCTCCGCGAGGAGTTGCTCGACCACGTTCTGCCCGGCGATACCGGCGTGGTCACTTCCCGGAAGCCATAGAGTGGGTTTCCCCTGCATACGATGCCACCGTATCAAGGTATCCTCGATAATTGCGGTGAATGCAGTGCCGAGATGAAGCTCTCCTGTAACATTAGGTGGGGGCATAATAATCACGAAAGGTTCTTTTTTATCATCAATCTCCGGGGTAAAATAGCCTTGCTCAAGCCAAAACTGGTACCATTTTGCCTCGACATGTGCTGGTTCATAGCTTTTTGGAATATCATTCAGTCCTTTGGATGTCATGACGAAGATTACCTCAAATTCCTAATATTATTCTCCATTGTACCTTGCTCTGACAATTGCGTCAAAAGAAATTTCACCGTCGTGCTATTCCTCAGACTATCCACTTTTTAGAGAGTGGCTCTATCTCAATACCTTGAATTGCGATGCAGTTTGCCAGATGCAGTTCGCCAGATTGACAATACAGCATGAGTATAGTAGGATTTGTCCCATCTATCAGGGCAAGAGGTAATAAGCAGAGCATTCCATAAGAGCTGCGGAAAGGAGGCGATATGGACTTTAGCTTTACGCCAGAGCAGGAGGCGGCGAGAAGAGAGTATGACAAATTCTTCGAGGAGGTGATGAAAGATGCTCCTGACCACTGGATGGGAACGCTCGATGACTTGTTCATGACAGAGGATGGGGCCCAGTTCCACCGAAACGTAGCGAGCAAGATGGCGGAGCGAGGATGGCTTACCCTCCCCTGGCCTGAGGAATATGGAGGGCAAGGAAAAGGTGCTGTCGATCTTTTTATCCTCATGGAGTCGCAGCATTCGCATGGTGCTCCCGGATTGCAGGCGCATGCTGTAACGATGCTTGGTGGTTCAATTATCCAGTTTGGCACTGATGAACAGAAGAAGCGGCTCCTTCCACAGTTGGGCAGTGGCAAAATAAAGGTCGCGCAAGGCTGGAGTGAGCCCAACGCTGGTTCAGATATCGCTTCCTTAACGACCCGCGCCGTAGAAGATGGCGATGAGTTTATTATCAATGGTCAAAAAACGTGGTCCAGTGGTGCCCGCCATGCCGATTGGTATTATCTTCCTGCGAGGACGGACGCTACATTGCGCAGACACCGCGGTCTCTCCTATTTTCTCATAGAGGACCTGAATGCCCCGGGTATCACCAGACGACCGGTATATAGCATGAATGGACAATACTTCTGGGATGAAGTGTTTTTTGATGATGTCCGCATTCCCAGACGTAACCTTATCGGTGAGATCGGGCAAGGGTGGCGAGTGATACTGCACGACGCCGAACAGGAGCGACTGGAACAGCCTGTATTCATCGGAGAGGCTCAATATCACTTCAGGCAGCTGTTGGATTACTGTAAAGAAACAAAAAGGGATGGTGTGCTGTTGAGCAAGAATCCAATAATCCGACATCGGTTGGCTGACCTTGCAATAGATATTGAGCTGGCGCGCGATATGATGTACTGGATGGCGGCGGTTGTAGATAAGGGGGAGATGGCACCGCAGTACATCTCTGTAGCCATCGTAGTCATGCACTCCGTACAGGGGAAGCTGGGCAGGTTAGGTATAGATGCTCTGGGGCACTGGGGTGAGGTGAAATATGGCTCC
>JAXHUK010000093.1:0-10983 GCA_034189725.1 Chloroflexota bacterium
TATTGTAACAGATGTGGTTAGGCACCAGAAATAGTGCTTAGATAGAGTTATAGTACGAGTTATACGCAGCTATATGCTCCGACGGTATTCTGGCCACGGGAAAGTAACCGAAAAGACTCTTTCTGAAAACAGACGGCAGCGATTGCGAAAAGTTCTCGGTATCGTCATCTTAAGTGGAGCTGAGGGGATTCGAACCCCTGACCTCCTCCGTGCAAGGGAGGCGCTCTCCCAGTTGAGCTACAGCCCCATGGTTGTGAAAATGGTGTGGTTCCCGTTTAGTAGATCTGGTTGACCAGCTAGTGTAATTCTACCGTATCGAGTTATCCTGGTCAATCTCGGATACGAAATATCTACTCGCTGCGTGAGACGATAGCCTTCACCCTGCGCTCGAATACTTGCCTCGGTAAGAGAACACGCCGGTTACATCCCTGACACTGAATCCCAATGTCAGCACCCAATCTGACCACCTGCCACTCATAGCTGCCACAGGGGTGTCTCTTCCGCAAACGTACGATGTCTCCCAGATTCAACTCCATGGATTCACTCTATGCAGGGTCCTGATGCCGGTCGGGGCGCAAAACCCTGCCGGTTTCAAGCAGCCTCTATGTACTCATTGATCTGATCACGCAGTTTCTGCGCCTGCTGCCGTGCCGCCTGAGCAAAATCCCCTTTCCGCGAGGCGTAGAGTATCTGACGAGAGCAGTTGATAACCGCATTCTTACCACGAGCATCTACGCCATATCTCACTGTCTCGGCCAGGTCACCACCCTGAGTCCCAACTCCGGGTATTAGCAAGGGAAGCTCCGGGCAAAGCTCACGTACTACCATCAATTGCTTGGGGTAGGTGGCCCCAACAACCAGGCCGATGTTGCCCCGTGTATTCCACTCTTTAGCCTTTAGCGCAACCAGCTCAAAAAGAGGGCGAGCGCCCTCATTTGACGTGGGATCGACACAGTTCAATTCCTGGAAATCAGCGGCTCCAGGATTCGACGTCTTACAGAGAATAAATACGCCTTTCCCAGGAAACTCGATAAACGGTGCGATAGAATCGTACCCCATATAGGGATTGACTGTCACAGCACCGAAGCTAAAGTTCTCGAACAGCGCTCTGGCATAGGCCTCGGAACTGGATGCGATATCCCCTCGTTTAGCATCTCCAATAACAGGGATACCTTCGGGAATACAGGCTACCGTTTTTTCCATTGCCCTGAGCCCATCGATACCCATTGCCTCGTAGAACGCAACGTTTGGTTTGTAGGCGCAGACCAGATCACTGGTGGCATCGATAATCTCCCGGTTGAATTGGAAAACATCGATCTCGGGCATTAATCTCGGATCGGGGTCGAGACCTATGCAGAGCAAGCTCTGATTAGTCACCATTGCATTTAGCAGTTTCTCATAAAAGTCCATTTCAACCATTATTTACCTTTCGTAGTAAAAGCGATAATAGCAGTCGTTTCCCCAGGCGTCAATAGTATAACCCCTCACCATATGCACATACCTCCATCAGTTCAGCATTGATAGTAAATTGGTGGACAGCAGAAGGCGATGTGAAACCAGTCTATTACTCTAT
Source organism: Chloroflexota bacterium (assembly GCA_034189725.1). Taxonomy (GTDB): domain Bacteria; phylum Chloroflexota; class Dehalococcoidia; order SZUA-161; family SZUA-161; genus JAXHUK01. The sequence goes on from JAXHUK010000093.1 coordinate 1,574, forward strand.
GCAGTGCTACTGTAGTACATTTTCCTCACCAGTAACGGCTACTAAACATCATGAAGTACCATTGAACGCCGGTAACTAATCATGGTATGTTTTGATTACAAGGAAGAACATGAGGCATCATAGTAACGGTACATTTGACTATCATTTAATCTATATGCCTAACAAGCCTGGAGAACATTGTTCCGCTAATACCTGCACTTAGTACAGCAACACTACGATAGAGAAAGGAGGACGGTATCATCTTACCACTGGTACGATGATACCGAATAGCTAAACGGCTACCAGAGAAAAACAGGAGGATTGACTATGAAGAGGTTTTTACGAAAACAGGGCGGTTTTACACTAATGGAGATTCTGATAGCGGTTGGTATCCTGGCGATACTGGCAGCAGTAGCCGTACCTGTGGTGGCACATCTTGGCGGCGACAGTCAGACAAATGCGGCTGCGGTTGAGCTTTCCAACATCCAAGCGGCAGTAGATGCCCTGATGGTCGACCAGGGATTAGCATCATTGTCCAACCCGGTTTCAGAAGGAAATGCAACCAGTAATATGTCTAAATTCCCCGACTGGGAAAGCGATGTGAGTGGTGGCTACGTTCTATATCCTGGAGAAACGTACAAGAACTCCGATGCTGATAAGTTCATACGGCAGGCCAATACGCAAGGTACCTACTATTGTGACACCGATGGAACGGTTCACCAGAAGACATCTGGTTATTAAATAACCTAAAGGGTACCATACAGTACGAATTGACTGGTATAAGGTTTACAGCAAGTCCTCGGTGAAGGCTTCCTTTACCAACCCTGTTTTTTCTCCTACTACCTGAGAGACGGGGAAGCGTGGCGAGAACTCGATCTAACTCCCGATTCTATCCTCGTTAGTCGCGCACCCCGTCCCAGAATTTACGGGGATTTCCTTGATACCATTAACAATAGTATATCGCGTTGTAAATATTATGAACAAAGTTGGTTGAACATGACGATAGAGAACGTTACTCCAAAAGTAAAAACAACAATGAGAAAGGGACTCGGCCAAATTCTGATAGATGCAGGTCAAATCACTATTGAACAACTGGAACAAACCCTCGACCTGCAGCACAAGGAGGGCCATTCGCGTAAGTTGGGGGAAATTCTGGTTGAACAAGGTGTTGTCACTCCGGAGAAAATAGCAACAGCCCTCAGTTTTCAATTGAACATGCCCATTATCGACTTAAAACGTCGCCCGATTCAGCCGAATGCCCTGCACATGGTTTCCGAAGAAACTGCCCGAAAACATATCCTTGTACCAGTAGATGTGATAGATGATTCACTGCTGGTAGTAATGTCGGACCCCGGGGATATTCGCGCCATTGAGGAGGTCGCCAGCCAGTCCAGGATGAAAATTCAACCAGCAGTGGGCATCCTGGTCGAAATACAGGATGCCATCAATATAAACTATAAATCACACAGCGAGATTGAGAAGCAGGTAAGTAGATTTCCCACTCATCTAAAAGCAGCGCAAAGTGTCAAAAGTTCCATATCTGAGAGCGCCGTAGCACAGACCCCTGTTGTACGAACTGTTGATTTACTCATCATAGAAGCCTTGAAATCACGTGCATCGGACATTCATATTGAGCCTCAGTGGGATCGTGTTCGCATTCGTTATCGCGTTGACGGTGTCCTTCACGACGCAATGTCCCTCCCCGTAGAAACCCTGGAGCCATTGCTCACCAGAATTAAAATCCTGGCCGAAATGAACATCGCCGAGCGAAGGCGGGCGCAAGATGGACAGTTTTCCTTTGTAGCAGAAGGGCGCGAAGCAGATATTCGGGTCGCTACCTATGAGACCTCGAAAGGGGAAACTGCTGTTATGCGTATACTCGATAAATCACTACCACTGTACAAGTTACCCGAACTCGGCTTCCAACCAGAAACGCTTAAACGATACCAGGATATGCTCAACAGTCCTTACGGTATGATACTTGTCGCCGGGCCTACCGGGTCTGGTAAAACTACGACACTGTATGCTTCAATAAACCAGTTGAACCGATACGAGCGCAATGTCATAACCATTGAAGATCCCATAGAATACCGATTCCAGGATATTAAGCAAACTCAAATCAATCCAAAGGCAGATATAACATTCGCCAACGGACTGAGGTCACTAATGCGCCTCGACCCAGATGTCATTCTTGTCGGTGAAATACGAGATGCGGATACGGCAAGAACGGCGGTGCAAGCCTCGCTCACTGGCCATCTTGTGCTCTCATCGATCCATGCCAACGACGCTGTTGGGGTATTGTTCAGGCTGATAGACCTCGGTATCGAACCGTATCTTATTTCGTCGGCACTGATAGGAATCGTTGCCCAACGGATGGTTCGCCAAATCTGCTACCATTGTCGTGAGCCCTATCAGCCCACTCAAGAGGAACAAATCATGTATGAAAACGAGTTGGGAACAGGGAAAACGGATTTCTACCATGGCACCGGATGTAATCTCTGTGCGAATACTGGCTACCTGATGCGGACAGTGGTCTTTGAGGTCTTGACGCTCAGCGAAGATATCAGACGGTTACTCTTGAATGGAGCCAGTAATGGTGATATCAAGGCACAAGCACAATCCGACGGGATGGTAAATCTCAGACATGCTGGAATGCTGAAAGTAAAGGAAGATATGACTACAATACAGGAGGTATCGCGCAGCTTCTTCTCTATTGGTTAACCGGTGAATGCATAGACAGTCGCCCTATAACGAATTGCGAAGGTAAAAGGTCTTGCCTATCGCTGGGCGGATCGAGTCCCCTGATTCAAGCAATGGCGGGGCAAGAGATCCGCCATTTCATTACTATGCGTGATGTATAAGTTTACAGTAGAGAGTTCATAGCTGAGCATATCATGGCCTACAAGTATATAGCCTACACTGCAAATAAGAAAGTAGAGGAAGGCATAATTGATGTCGATAGTGAGACTCTGGCAAAAGAGGCACTCTGGCAATCTGGCTATAATATTGTAAGCCTGAAGCCTGCTAAACCGAGATTGAGTTTCAGGCAATCGTTGCCCACATTTTTCGGTGTAAAGGACAGCGATGTTATCGCGTTCACACGCCAGTTAGCAACCCTCATTGAGAGAGGCATCAATGCATTCACCGCTCTGCAGCTTCTCCGGGATCAAATAACTAATGTCGCATTCCGGGATATCATCACTACTATAATTCAGGATCTTCAACAAGGTAGTTCATTCGCCGACGCAACAGCTCGTCATCCCCAGGCTTTCCCCCCTATCTACAGCCAAATGGTTATGGTCGGTGAGCAGACCGGCAATCTTCATGTAATCCTTAACCAGACCGCTGGATATATGGAAAGAGAGAAAGCCTCGCTGAGAAGAGTAGGCATGGCACTCATTTATCCGATTATCCTGTTACTGATAGCTGCCGGAGTAATCATAATTCTAATTACATTCACGCTACCGCCGCTCGTAGAGATGTTCACTGAGTTCGATGCCCGGCTACCCCTGGTAACTCGTATTCTCATGAGCATTACCAGCTTTTTCAGCAGTAATATCATTTACATGGCAGCGATTATACTCATCGGTACCGCCCTAACCGTGTGGTATATCAAGAGACCTGCCGGCCGTCAACGATTCCACAAATTGCAACTCAGGATTCCTCTCATAGGTCAAATCATCAGCAAGCGTGAAATATCGCACTTTAGCTACACGATGTCGATCTCCATGGACGCAGGATTATCGATGATCGACGTAATAAATCTGGCTATCCAGACGACACGCAACAGCGCCATACGTAAAGCTATCACCGATGTCCGCACACGGATGCTGGAGGGAAGCAGCCTATTTCACTCACTGGCTGCAGATGCGCTATTCCCTTCATTACTCGTACAGATGGTAAGGGTGGGTGAAGAAGCAGGCACATTAGGCTCAGACCTGTCAACCGTCGCCGATTTGTATCAACAAGAGGTAGATGAAAAGGTCAACCTGCTATTATCGATGATGCAGCCCTGCTTCCTCATCATAATTGGTGTAATCGTTGCTTTCATAGCGATTTCAGTTATCCTGCCAATTTATTCTCTCATGGGATCAATATGATAATGTACAGCGTTATCCGCCATGTGACACCGAATATCAGCAAGTACGTATCCTTTTTCTCGGAGGAAAAAGGGGCAGGACTGGCAGAATCATTAGTCGCGATAGCGATCGTGGGCATAGCCATCGGCGCCCTGGTCGGGGCACTCTCCACAGGCTCAGTCGCAGTGAAAAACGCCGGTACGCAAATCCCTGCGGAGAGCCTGGCGGTGTCACAAATGGAATTCATCAAGAATCAGCAGTATCAACCTGTCCCCGCTAATTATGCAAGTATAGACTCATTACCGGCCGACTATACCGTCTCGACTACTGCCTCGCCCATCGAGGGACGTGATAGCGATATACAGAAGATCACAGTGACCATAAGCTATCAAGGTGATGATGTGCTGGCAATAGAAAATTACAAGGTGAATCGATGAAGCTAAAAACTGACCAAAGAGGGGTAACGTTGCTGGAAGTGCTCATGGCCGCTGGTATTGCAGCTATGCTGGCCAGCGTTTGTGCTGCATCCATATTCCTTTTCCTGGGCGTTACCGAGCAGAGTAACGAGCAGTTCAGAGCTTTGCACGACATCCAAAATGCAGGGTACTGGCTAAGTCTCGATGGAAGGAGAGCACAGGCAACCGACCTCATCGACGGAGCTGCCCCTGTTGGAGACCTGATCCTGAATTGGACCGAAGATGATCAGATGAATACTGTTACGTACTCTCTATCAGATACCCGACTCCAGCGAGACCATAATGGCAACGTGACAATAGTAGCTCGACACATAACGAACATCGGTTTTTCCATTTCACAGGGGCTTATCACAAGCAATATAACTTCTTCACCTGATGGCCGCTGGGCTAAACGTGAAGAGGCAACATATCAAGTGTGTCTCAGATCAACGAGTTGAATAGTGTAGAGATAAAAATGAGAGACGAACGAGGACAAGCTTTACCATTAGCTCTGGTAGCACTCGCAATAGGGGCTCTACTGGTACCTGTATTCATGCAAAGTGTGAGTGTACATACTGTTGCCGCACGGAACAACAGCAGTTCATTAGTACAGCAGTATTCCGCCGAAGCAGGTATTGAGGATGCAATATGGCAGTTGGCCAGCGGCGACCTTGCCAGCGAGCTGACATTTCCCGGAGATACGACAGGATACACTCTTAGTGCCCCGGTTAACGATATCGTACCCGGTATCCTCGTCACCAGGGTGCAGGATTCAATTGCCATCGATGACCTGGAAAGCGGAGGATGGGCTGGAGGCTCCGGCTGGCTCTACGACTGGCATCACGAGGGTGATTCTATCATAACTTCAGCAGACAGCCCTCACCAGGGAACGTACCATATACAGATGAGAAATACAGATAGCTACATCAAGCGAGCCCTGGATACCTCTGAGTGGCCCGGCACTCATCTCATACTATGGGCCAAAGTCAGTGCTTTTGAGTCTGGAGATAAAGTATATTGCAAAATAAGCCCCGATAACTTCAATTGGACCACCGTTATGACCTGGACCAGCACTGTCAGCGATGATACCTATCACATTGCGAATATCGACCTCTCATCGTATACCATGTCGAGTGAGTTTTGGATAGCCTTCGATTCAGAAATGGATAGCGATACCGACTACTTCTACATCGATGATGTTGAGATAGCCGGCCCCATCGTTTATGAGATTATTTCAACTGCAGGAAGTGAAGTAACAACGGCAGATATATCCGTAGAAGATGGAAACATCACCATTCAGTCATGGACACTGGACATTGTACCAGACTAACTGAATTGAAATACATTATATAAACGCTACCTGCTGTAAGGAGATAGCAGCTATGAAGATTAAGCTTACTAATGTGGCGTTACTCATCGGTAGTATTGCCCTGATAGCTAATATCGGGCTGGGTGTAGTGTATTTCCAACAACGGAGTGAAAAGGAATCGCTAATCTCTGAACTCGCTGACGTCCAGCAATCATTTAACGAATACAATATGACTAACGATCTCAAGAACCAAATAGCCGATGCAGAAACCAGGCTTGAAGAAGCACAGCAAGCTTCCATCGATGCGAGACTCACGGCTGAGCAAGCATACTCCAAAGAAAACCTTAGCAACGGGGGCATTCTCGACGGTGTGCTGCAATTGGCTCAGCACAACCATCTCAATGTCATACATTTAAGCACAAAACCGGATGGTAATGAAATAAGGGAAGGTCATACCTATTCCACATTAGTTGTCGATATGCGGGTATCAGGCAGCCTCCCGAATTTAGCCGTTTTTGCCAGCAAGCTGGAAAACGGGGCGATAAAGGCCGTCACTATAGACGATATCAGCATCAGCAGCAGTAGCGATGCATACGCTGCTACCCTGAATTTCTCTGTATTCTATCCTGTCAATATTGAATTATGAACATCACGATTCACAACTCGTTTATTTATGAGCTTTCCCAGATTCTTACAGACGCACAGTCTGGAAAGAAGATTAAAGGATTATGAGAATGTTGTTTCGAGGCAGGCGCGGTTTCACTTTAATGGAAATACTGATCGCAATCGCCATACTGGCAACAATCAGCGCTATCGCTGTGCCCGTCGTTTCGCATCTCAGCAGTGGGGCTGAGGAGAGCGCTCACCAGGCAGAGCATTCAAATGTTCAGGCTGCAGTCGATTCTTTGATGGTAAAACACAGACTCAGTTCACTGCCCAATCCAGTAGCACAAGGGAATGCAACCAACGATATGTCTATGTTCCCTGACGCAGGCTATGTGCTCTTTGGTACTCCGAAATTTATTCGTCAGGCTACCACCAAATGTTTCTATTATTGTGATGCCGATGGAACCGTTCACAGGCTGGGTTGTGATGATGATGACGGTGATTCGACGCCCACGCCCACGCCTACATCTACGCCTACACCCACTCCCACTCCCACTCCCACTCCTACGCCTACACCCACATCTACACCTACGCCTACCCCAACGCCTTCACCTACTCCTACTCCTACCCCTACTCCAACACCTACACCAGGTATAGAGTTAATCTGGGATAATGACAGCGGCGACGGAAAATGGTCTACACCACAAAACTGGTCTCCAGATGGGCCACCTAATCCTGGGGATACGGCAATCTTCAATTCAACCTCAACTAGTGACTGCAGTGCTGACACTGTCGCCGATACTATCGCTTCTATACTTATGGATCATGATTATACGGGCACAGTAACACTGCCTACTGATTTCGTAGATGACTCTAACGAATTAACCCTGACAGGCAACCTCACGATACATTCCGGAACCATGCTCTGCATGGGTAATACCACAGCAGTAAACGAACAGTCCGGAGGAACCGTGGAGAATCCTCACGGTCTGGGGATAGTCATCCATGCAGCTAACATCTACGTTGGAACCAATGGCGCAATCAGTGCCAATGGACAGGGCTTTACATCAAATCAGGGGCCTGGAGTCGGAGGCACAAATCCGGATCACTATCGAGGCGCCGGTGCTGGCTACGGCGGTCGTGGCGCAGACTACTGGAGTTGTTATGGCGGTCATACCTATGGCTCACCCTCTCAGCCTACCGCACTCGGCAGCGGCGGCGCTCGTTACACTGGTGAAGGTGGCGGGCCTGGGGGAGGAGCGATAAAGCTGATCGCAGATGATACAATCACTGTAGACGGATCTATTTCGGCCAGAGGATACAACGTTCAATCAGGATATGGCGGTGGCGGCTCAGGCGGTAGTATCTGGATCGACGCCACCACTATTGCCGGCTCTGGCTCTATCTCCGCTAACGGCGGCGCCGGCTCCAGCAATTGGGGTAGCGGCGGCGGCGGCGGCAGAATCTCACTCCAGTGGACGAATAGAACGTACTCAGGTACCATCCAGGCTACCGGAGGCACCTACGGCACCAACCCCGCCCAGTACGGCACCATCTGGGTGCCCGGCGATATGTGGGATGACCTCTGGAACGACACCTACCATGTCAACGGCAACATCGCGCTCGCTCCCAACTCTCACCCCGATGTGCCCTCAGCTTACGTGTTCTCCACCCTCTACATCGATAGCGGCGTTACCCTCGAATGCCAGGGTGATCTCAATGACATCAACGCCGCTTCTGGCGGTTCAGTAGAGAATCCACATGGCTCCGGCGTCTCCATCCAGGCTACAAATATCATTATCGACGGCACCCTCTCCGTAAATAGTCTGGGATTCCTCGCCAACCAGGGGCCAGGTGTCGGCGGATCCTCCTCAGATCACTATCGAGGCGCCGGCGCCGGCTACGGCGGTCGCGGCGCAGACTACGGAAGTTGCTATGGCGGTCATACCTATGGCTCACCCTCTCAGCCTACCGCACTCGGCAGCGGGGGCGCTCGTTACAACGAGAGCCCATACGGTGGCCCTGGTGCAGGCGCCCTCAAGCTCGAAGTAAGTGGTTCTCTCACCATCAACGGCTCTATCTCAGCCAACGGCGGTAAGGCCTTCGCCTACGGCGGCGGTGGCTCAGGAGGTAGTATCTGGATCGACGCCACCACTATTGCCGGCTCTGGCTCTATCTCCGCTGACGGCGGCGCCGGCTCCAGCAATTGGGGTAGCGGCGGCGGCGGCGGCAGAATCTCACTCCAGTGGACGAATAGAACGTACTCAGGTACCATCCAGGCTACCGGCGGTACCTACGGTACCAATCCCGCCCAGTACGGCAGCATCTGGGTGCCCGGCGATATGTGGGATGACCTCTGGAACGACACCTATCATGTCAACGGCAACATCGCGCTCGCTCCCAGCTCTCACCCCGATGCGCCCGCCGCTTACGTGTTCTCCACCCTCTACATCGATAGCGGCGTTACCCTCGAATGCCAGGGCGATCCCGATGACATCAACGCTGCCTCCGGCGGTTCGGCAGAGAATCCACATGGCTCCGGCATCTCCATCCAGGCTACCGATATTACTATCGACGGCACCCTCTCAGCCAACGGTCTGGGATTCCTCGCCAACCAGGGGCCAGGTGTCGGCGGATCCTCCTCAGATCACTATCGAGGCGCCGGTGCCGGCTACGGCGGTCGCGGCGCAGACTACGGAAGTTGCTATGGCGGTCACACCTATGGCTCTCCTTCTCAGCCTACCGCACTCGGCAGCGGTGGCGCTCGTTATAACGAGAGCCCATACGGTGGCCCTGGTGCAGGCGCCCTCAAGCTCGAAGTAAGTGGTTCTCTCACCATCAACGGCTCTATCTCGGCCAATGGCGGTAAGGCTTTCGCCTACGGCGGCGGTGGCTCAGGCGGTAGTATCTGGATCGATGCCACCACTATTGCCGGCTCCGGCTCTATCTCCGCTGACGGCGGCGCAGGCTCCAGCAATTGGG
>JAXHUK010000094.1:0-6824 GCA_034189725.1 Chloroflexota bacterium
TATAGCCGTTGCTACTACGCATTTCAGCGAACTCAAGATGTTTGCCCATACCACACCTGGTTTGCGAAATGCATCACTGGATTTCGATCCGGTCACACTCATGCCAACATATCACCTCACCATGGGTGTACCTGGCGGGAGTAATGCTCTGGCTATAGCTACTCAGTTGGGACTGCCCCCTGAAATAATCACTGCTGCCAGGGAAATGCTGTCCAAAGGTTCCGCAGACGTTGAGATCATGTTAGCAGATTTAACCAGTGAAAAGCAGAGAATCGAGAACCTGCGCTCTGTACTGGAAAAGGATACCGATGAGGCACAACGACTGAGAAGTCAACTGGAGCATGAGCTTCAAACACTGCGAGAACAAAAAGAAACTATGCTTCGTCACGAAAGAGACAAGCTGGCTGATGAGGCAGCAGAATTACATCGAGAAGCACAACATGCAGCATCCGAACTCAAGAAGAAACGCTCACAAGAAAATCTGGAGCAGGCTGAGAGAGCATTGGCCACAATGCGTGAGCGTATAACGGAGCTCAGCTCCAGTATCAAAGCCAGTCACAGCAGTGTGACTGGAGAACCCGGCGAGGCAAGCCACATCAAGGTAGGTGATAAGGTATGGCTCACAGATATCAACACGTGGGGAACAGTCCTCTCCATTAGAGAAGACGAGGGCCAGATCGAGGTCCAGGTGGGACACACCAGGCTCAGTATGGGTTTGCATGACGCTGAGAAGATCAAACCTCCCCCGGGGAAGGTGTTACCCAAACCTCCTGCGGTAAAACAAACAGTTACCAGAGCAACCTCACTGGAGCTTGACCTACGCGGTAGACGGGCTGATGAGGTCGTCCTCAAGCTCGACAGATACCTCAACGAAGCATCACTGGCACGCTTTAGCCGGGTGCGTATCATACACGGATTCGGTACCGGTACAGTACGTCAGATTGTAAGAGACATGCTCGCCTCTCATCCTCTGGTTAAGTCATTCCGCTCCGGTGAGCAGGGTGAGGGTGGGGATGGCGTTACCATGGTGAATCTATGATCCAGGCGGGGTAACTGCCCCATACTTCAATTAAGCTTATGTCTATCTCACATCGCCGCAAACTCAACAGAATACAGATGCTGCGATTACTCGATGAGTTGGAAGCTGCTCCGGGTTTGGCAGTATCACTATACGTGCCGCCAGGTGCGCCTGCATCCGAGATCGAGAAAACGCTCACCAGTATTCCGGATGTGGAAGATCTTTTACCCGATATCATCAATACATGCGCTCGCTCAGCAACAGGCGCAGCCCTTTTCTGGGGCGAGCACAGAAAATACCTGGTGCTGCCGCCATTTCCCATAACAGACAGGCTCTTCTCAAGCGGCTATACTGTTGAACCCCTGCGCTCGCTCCTGCAACGGGAACGCACGATTGCCCTGATATTGATTCGCTTAGGCTCATATGCCATTGGCGTATTCCAGGGAGAAAAATTGTTATCAAGCAAAGTGGGCACAGGCCATATTCACTCGCGTCATAAAAAAGGAGGCTCCTCACAGCGACGTTTTGAGAGGGGCCGTGAAAAACAGATAGAGTACTTCTTCGATCGCGTATGCGGCCATGTACGAGAGCATCTGGAACCGTTCATACAACAACTGGACCATGTAGTCTACGGGGGGGAACGCCATACACTGCTCTCCTTTCGCAAACAATGCCAGTTTCTTACGGCAATCGATGATCGGAGTGCAGGAAAACTACTCAACATTCGTGAACCTCGTCAATCAACGCTGGAAGCAGCAATAAGTGAAGTCTGGGCAAGCGAAGTAATTGACCTGAATGTTGAGGATATGCTACACTATCGATTTATGGGCTTGTAAAAGTTATGCTCCGTTGCCTACAAACTACACGGGTTATCGAAAGGCTGCGGAGCTTCGCAGTTAATGATCTCAAAGGGATGAATCCCTGCGGATTAAACTCGCTTACATAAACGGAAAGGAGCACAAAATGGCAGGGGACAAGGGAAAAGCTCTGTCCGCAGAGAATTCACCCACGAAAAAAAAGAGGGGAAATAACAAAACCGCAACCTCAAAAACTACGAAAGGTGTTCACTACGAGGATGAACGATATTCTGAGGATGCCCTGAATCGCATGAGCGAAAGGATGGGGGTACCTGCAAGTCAGATCTCTCACATGCTCGAGACGCTCAAGCAGGCTGCTCAGGATTCAGATGCTATCGCTAAAATCACAGATGCATACAATGGTGATAAATCAGCCTTGATACAGGTACTCCTCCAAATTCAACGGGAAAATCGTTGGCTCCCCAAGAGTGTATTGATATCAGTTTGCGAGAAGTTAGGTGTTCCGATAAGCCAGGCGTATAGAATTGCCACGTTCTACAAAGCTTTTAGCCTGACTCCACAAGGACGTCATGGTATATCAGTATGCATGGGCACCGCCTGTCACGTTCGTCAAGCACCGCGTCTTTTGGACAGGGTGAAAGATACAATAGGTATCCAACCCGGTGAAACCAGCGCTGATGAGAAATTCACTCTGGAGACTGTCAACTGCCTGGGATGTTGCGCCCTTGGCCCGGTTATGGTTGTCGACGATAAATATTATAGTAATCCCTCAGTACATGAGATTGAGCAGATTGTGAATGCCTGCGAGTAGGTAATGAAAGGAAGTGATTATGGCTCGACTGAAGTCAACCGCTGACTTAGAGAAAACACGACAAAAAATACTATCCAAACGAGACCCAAGCAGACCTTGCATCACTGTTTGCGCTGGTACAGGGTGCCACGCCCTGGGCGCCAATTTAGTCTATGAAGCTTTTATCAATGAAATTGCTAAAAATGGCCTCAATAAAAAGGTGGACATCAGGCGAACCGGTTGTCACGGTTTTTGTGAAAGGGGACCCATAACTGTCATTTTCCCGGATGAGATATGCTATCTGGGGATAAAGGCAGAGGACGTCCCTGAGATCATCTCCACCACTTTGATAGAAAAGCGGTTGGTTGACCGTTTGCTCTATGAAGATAAAGATGGTGTAAAGATCGCTCACGAGGGCGATATACCATTCTACAAACACCAGCAACGACTCATCTTCGGGAGTAACCAGCATATCGATCCCGAAAGTATCGAAGACTACATTGCACTGGGTGGGTATTCCGCATTGGCCAAGGCTTTATCCACCATGAAACCAGATGATGTCCTCGATACGATCAAACGAGCGAACCTGAGAGGTCGGGGAGGTGGTGGTTTCCCTGCGGGCGTTAAGTGGGAAACAACTCGTAATGCTCCCGGTGACATTAAATACGTGATCGTCAATGCTGATGAAGGTGATCCCGGAGCATTCATGGATCGTAGCTTGCTCGAGGGCAATCCCCATAGCGTCATCGAAGGTCTCATCATTGGGGCATACGCCGTTGGCTCCCATCAAGGGTATGTTTATGTGAGACAGGAATACCCACTTGCGGTGAGCAATCTCACGCTGGCCCTGAATCAAGCACGGGAACTTGGCATCCTGGGGAAAAACATACTTGATTCTGGATTCGATTTCGACGTTATCATACATCGTGGTGCCGGTGCTTTCGTATCCGGAGAATCGAGCGCCCTGATGAATGCCATCGAAGGGAAGGTGGGCGAACCACGGCCCAAATACATACGCACTGCGGTGAGTGGTATCTGGGAACGTCCCAGCAATCTCAACAATGTAGAGACTTGGGCTAACGTACCACTCATTATAGATAAAGGTGCCGATTGGTTCACCAGTATTGGCACTGAGGGAAGCAAGGGAACAAAGATTTTCTCTCTTGTGGGCAAGGTGAACAACACGGGTTTAGTGGAAGTTCCTATGGGTATATCTCTCAGGGAAATTATCTACGATATAGGTGGTGGCATCCCCCAGGGAAAGAAATTCAAAGCCGTTCAAACTGGCGGGCCATCTGGAGGATGTCTGCCTGAAAGTTACCTTGACATTCCCGTGGACTTTGACGAACTCTCAAAAGCGGGCTCAATGATGGGCTCTGGTGGCATGATAGTAATGGACGAAGACACGTGTATGGTGGACGTGGCGAGGTACTTCATCGACTTCCTTGCTGATGAATCCTGTGGAAAATGCGTGCCCTGTCGTGCAGGTTTGGAGCAGATGCTCAGTATCCTGGATAGAATCTGCAATGGTGAGGGCAAGGCAGAAGACATCGAAGTTTTGGAAGAGCTATCCGATGTGCTTCAGGATTCCGCGCTGTGCGCATTAGGACAAACAGCACCCAATCCTGTGATGAGCACTATTCAGTACTTCAGGGATGAGTACGAAGCTCACATTGAGCAAAAGCGGTGTCCTGCCGGGGTTTGCAAGGCACTCATCTCCTACTACATCGATCCCGAAAAGTGCCAGGCATGTAAAATCTGCCTCGGCGAATGCCCGGTACAAGCAATAAGCGGAGACAAAAACATCATTCACATTATTGACCAGGAGCTATGCACGAAGTGCAACACATGCTTCGAGGTTTGCCCCACACGATTCTCGGCGGTAGTGAAAATCTCTGGGGAGCCAGTCCCCCCAGCACCGCCATATGGCACTGAGGTAGTGCGCAAGAAAGGAAAGCAATAATGAACAAGGTGACATTGAACATTGATGGTAAGGATGTTAAAGCTGAGAAGGGGATGACCATACTCGAAGCAGCTAAAACTGCTGACATCCACATCCCAACACTTTGTCATCATAATAAATTGGCTCCCTACGGAGCGTGCCGGATTTGCATGGTGGAGATATCCAAGAACGGGAAGTCCAAGTTAGTTACTTCTTGCGTTTACGAAGTGGAAGAGGGCCTCGTGGTAAACACGGCCACTCCAAAAGTTATCAAGATCCGAAAAATGCTCATGGAGTTGATGCTCGCTTCAGCACCTGTTCTTAAGGAGGTTGGTCAACAGCACGGTGTGGAAAAGCCGAGGTTCGTATCTGAGCCAACCCAGTGTATACTCTGCGGGCTGTGCGTGCGTTACTGTGCAGAGGTAAAAGGCGCCCATGCCATCACGTTTGTCGGAAGGGGCACAAAGCGGCGCGTGGCCTTCATCGATGAGGTAGTCTCTACAGGAGTCTGCATGGACTGTCGAGAGTGCTACGGTGTTTGTCCCACCGGTAAAATACCCAGGGAAACCGATGGTGCCTGTTTCGAGGGCATCACCGTTGAGGACGTCCTCAATAGCATCAATGCCAAGTGACCCCTATTTTCAGAGTGGCCAGGGGACAACCATGTCATCACTGCTTTACAGGCTGTAACGAAAAGAGCAAGCAATTGCAGTAGAATAACAATCTGCAGGATAGTGTGAAGTTACGGTATCCATATGCAGAACCGCAAAGGACCTCAAGTCGATTTTCAATTTGGAGATATTGTAGCAACGGAAAGTCTAGTTTACAAGCTCTTGCAAAGTTAATTCGGCATCGTTCTGAAGTTTCACAGTCCGACAATGACTGCCTTGTTTGACAACGAGCATCCTGGTAATTATACTTAGACGAGGTCAAGTTTTTGGGATAGTATGAAGAGGTGATATACTTACCTTTAATCGCTATTGGGGCAGGGCTCGCCTGTGCTTTTGTAACCGTTGGAGTCCATAGCCTCTTTTTCGTTCTTCTGCCAATCATGGCTTTTATCATGGGGTATTTCTCATCATGGCGATGGGGGATACTCAATGGCTTTCTGCTCTTTCTAAGCTGTACCCTTGCCATGAACCTGATGTGGCGGGGAGGAGACTCCAACTTAGTTTATCCAATGCCGTATATCGCTGCTTTTGCTATAGGCGGCTTTAGTCTCCCTGTAATAGGAGCTCTGGCACCGATGGTAAGGAAAGGAGCAAGAAGCGCAGGCTCGATCATAACCCTGGTGATTCTGGCGATAGTAGTCGGCTGGTGCGCTTACAGTGCGGTCACGCATTACGGATATTACTATCAGGTTGCCATTAGATCTGCGGTGGATCTGAAAAACCTCGAGCTTTACCTGCCGCTAGGGGCTATCTCCGACGACCCATACGATGATTTATATAGCCAGCCTTACCAAGACGCTCCTCCCGGTGCGCTGACCGAGGACTTCACTCATGAACTTGTCGACACCGAGTATGGCACCATGCTCAAGATCACCATTCCTAACCTTCAGAATAATGATGTCCCCCAACCGAGCTACACCGCAAATATCATCTTCTGGCAGCAAAGAGCGCCTCGACAATTGGTTCAGCTTATGCCAAGACAAGAAGTGACCCCTTTGGATAGAGAGAGCTCTCGGTATTTCGGACCCATTAAAACCGGTGAAAGCCGGGTTGTGGAGGGCTTCGAGGCTCCCGTAAAGATAATAGCGGATAAACAGGCGAAAATTGAGCTAACGATATGGAACCGTACGGACAGGGGAGAGGCCGTTAGTTTCGCTTACATCAAATCAGACACGTACACAGAGCAAATTAACCAGGATTTTCAAACTGGTAGTGAGTGGACCCTCGCGTATGTAGAAGCCACCAGCATAATGGAGATTCGCGGAATGGGCGACTGAATTATCCGTTGAGCAAAAGGCTTTAGTACATATCTAAGAGATCGGTTCCGCCTAACGCTAGCGTAGGTGGTTCTTTTTGTAGCCAAGTGGAGCTGGGGTATCAATAGGTAGAACTTTTTCCACCACGTTTACTCTAATCTACTAAATGTGCAAATTGAAGTCCACTATTATTGACGTTCCTGCAAAAAGGTCAAAAGGCGGCTATTTAGCACCTTTCCCCGAAGCTAAATGGGGTAGCAAATTGGCCTAGAATTTGGTTTTTGCAGTGCCGCCATTATTGATTATATCAAAAACGCGCTTTAATAAAC
>JAXHUK010000095.1:0-6360 GCA_034189725.1 Chloroflexota bacterium
AAACACGATATCACGATATCGAGAGTGTAAGCAGCCGCACTCTAACCACCGTTGCCATAGCTAGAATAGAACGAACCCGCACAAGCCCACCTGTCCCAGGTCACCGACGACAACCAGGCTCATGGCAACAGATTACGGGCTACAGCAGGTACCTATGAAAATGCACCCCAGCACTATTCTACCGTATATCGCTATACATCGCTATACTCTCAAAGGGCATTTGTGAGACAGGCTCATAGAATTTCTTTCATTTTTCGGGTTGTTTCACCTTGCGTTATATGGCCGGAGGAATTCATCAAAATACCCGGAGTACATACCTTCGTCTTTCCAATCAGGGATCTTTCCTTTCCCAATGTAATGATCACACTCCTCATCAAAGACGAGCTTCACCTGGCGAGAATACCAATCAATTCACCTACCAATAGGCCAATCCATAGAACCTCAAAATCAAAATCATCAGTACCCACCCACCGACTAACTTGACAAACTGTCCTATATAGGCATAGAATGCACGCAAAAGAAATCTCCCCCGCAACAGGCTGATTCACCATTAACACACCACTCCGCTGAGGCCTCATCCGCTGAGGACTCAGAACACGAATGAAGGGAGGCGATAGTTTGGAATCTCTGGGATTTCCCGATATGTGGCTCTGGCTCATATTTGTAATCGCAGGTCTGTTGCTGGTATCACTGGAACTCTTTATCGGTATCGAGGCTGGCCTCGACCTGGTCATCCTAGGCTCTGCCAGCATTATCGGAGGACTGGTAACCTGGCCGCTTCATTCCTGGGTATATACAGTTGTCATCACAAGCGTAATCTGCATAGCATATATAGTACTGGGCAGGACATACGTTCACAGACAGATAGCAGTTAAAGAGACTAAAACGAACGTTGATGCTATCATCGGGAGGAATGGGATTGTACTACAAGGTATTGCCAAAAACGTTGATGGCTTAGTTAAGGTCAATAATGAGCAATGGCGCGCCAGGGCAGAAGAGGACATCGAGCAAGGAGTCGAAATAGTCGTTACTGGCATCAGTGGCACTACACTGGTTGTCAAAAAAACTAAAGGGAGCAGTTGAAATGAATGCAGTTATCATTACAGTAATCGTACTCGTCCTAGTGCTGGCAGTGTTCATGCTCGTCAGATCGATAACCGTTATCCATCAGTCTGAGAAAGGTCTTGTGGAGAGGTTTGGCAGATACAAGGAAACCCTGGACCCGGGGCTCAGGTTCATCATACCTTTTATAGACCAGATAGTAGCCAGGATAGACATGCGAGAAACCGTTCTCGATATAGCACCTCAGCCAGTCATTACGAGAGATAATGTTACAGTAACTGTCGATGCTGTCATCTACTTCTTTGTCACCGATGCCCCCGCAGTCAAATATGAGGTTGCAAGCTTCGGCATTGCTATCAGCAAGCTGGCACAAACAAACCTCCGCAACCTTATAGGTGACATGAGCCTTGATGAGACGCTTACCTCCAGAGAGCGCATAAATGCCGCTCTGAGGGAAACCATTGATGAAGCCACTGATAGGTGGGGGGTAAAGGTAACCAGGGTTGAGGTCAAGGAGATCGAACCACCCCGCGATATCTCCGAGGCGATGAGCAAACAGATGAAAGCTGAAAGAGAGAAGCGGGCCACTATCCTGAGCGCCGAGGCATACAAAGAGAAGCAGATACTGGAGGCTGAGGGAGATAAGCAGAATGCAATACTGGTAGCCGAGGGCGAACGACAAAAAGCTATACTCCTCGCCGAAGGTGAGAGGCAATCGGCGATACTGAGAGCAGAAGGAGAAGCCCAGGCGATAGAAACTGTCTCGACGGCAGCGGATAGGTTCTTTATAGGCAATGCTCAAGCACTCAAGCAGCTTGAAGTAACTCAAGCTTCGCTGGAGAAGAACACCAAGATCGTTCTACCAGATAAGGCACGGCTCATCAACGTAGTGGATATGCTGAGGACGCACGATGATGCTGTCGTTTAAGGGCTGTATATAGAGATGTCGGAGCACATTTTTGAGATGTAATCTTCTCACGATAATGAATGTTGGTTTGATTCAGAGCTATGAGTATGCGTTTAAAGTACGTATCAAACACACAATATTCAAACGTGATGTTGACAACGTCATCTAACATACCCTACAATTGTAGCAAGCTAGCTCATCACAGTATGCATGGACTACTCCTATCAGGTATAATAGTATAGTTACTCTCGATAACGTAATGAATATCAATGTATCTCAGCAGCTAAAGGAAGCTGTTGGTTCAACGCGTCGTTACTCGATTAACGAGGTGCAAGAAACAGGCTTCCCTATCTGCGGTGAAGTACGGCTGCTTCGCACTGATCGCAGCATCATTGCAGCGTGCAAGCTCAAAACTACCGTAGCACTTATATGCAGCCGTTGTCTTGAGCAATATGACCTCCCGTTGGCTCTGGACTTCGAGGAGGAGTACTTTCTCACCAAAGAACCGGGCACTGGTGTGCCACTGGACAACCCGATAGAACCCTGCGTATTTACAATAGATGAGAATCATATCCTTGACCTCAGCGAGGCAGTACGACAATATACATTGCTCGCACTACCGATGAAACCAGTGTGTCGAGAGGACTGTGCGGGATTGTGTTCGCAATGCGGCTGCAATCGCAACTACGAAACGTGCGAATGTTCGTCATTTCGCCCTGATTCCGTCTGGTCTCCACTGCTGGAGTTACTATCAGGTGAGAAGCAATTAAGCGATAAAGAAAGGGGTTGACCAAACCATGGCCTTACCCAAAAGGAAATATGCCAAGGCACGACAGGGGAAGCGGCGTAGTCATCTCAAATTAACCATCCCCGCCCTCGTGTCCTGTCCACAGTGCCATAACAATAAACCTGCCCATCAAGTGTGCCCTTATTGTGGCACATATAACGGGAGAACAATACTCAAGAGCAGTACATCCAAGTAGACATAGTAACCTGTGGAGGTAACTAATGGTTGATCTGGAAGTAAAATCGAAGCCCAAAGTTGCATGGGTCTTTCCTGGCCAGGGATCGCAATCTGTTGGCATGGGCTATAACCTGTACCAAAACTCGCGAAAAGCCAGGGAAGTTTTCGATGAAGCTGACTCTGCGCTGCAAATACCCTTGTCACGACTCTGCTTCGAAGGGCCAGGAGAAGAGCTACGCGATACGATCAATGCCCAGCCAGCAATACTCACAACCTGTGTCGCTTGCTTACGAGCTGCTTCGGAGTTCGGCCTTTCACTACGACCATCATTCGTCGCGGGACATAGCCTCGGTGAATATACTGCGCTTGTCGCCGCTGATGTCATCGATTTCGCAGATGCAGTTCGCCTCGTCAGGGAACGAGGCCGGCTGATGCAGCAAGCAGGCAAAAGTACCCCAGGTGGCATGGCAGCTATCATGGGGCTTGACGAGGCATCCCTTGAGGAGGTATGCCTGGAAACCGGAGCCCAGATCGCTAATTTCAACAGTCCCTCTCAGATAGTGATCAGCGGCTCCCGAGAAGCACTGGCCCGCTCTATGGATTTGGCAAAAGCAAGAGGAGCACGAAGAGTAGTCCCGCTTCAGGTGAGCGGAGCGTTTCACTCTACCTTAATGCAGCCCGCGGTAGAGGGCTTGGCCAAAGCCATTGAGCAAATTAGCTTTCACACTCCGTCAGTCCCCGTCATCGCCAACAGCACCGCACAGCCACTAACCACCCCCGATGAAGTGAAAGATGAACTACTGGACCAGCTATGTCGCTGTGTTCGGTGGCAGCCTTCCGTGAAGTACATGGTAGATGTCGGTGTATCTACATTTGTTGAGATTGGTCCTGACCAGGTACTCTCTGGTATGATCAAAAGGATCGACAACGAAGTGCAAGTCCTTAATATGAGCGATCCCGAGAGCATAAAGGCTGTCAATCTCTGATCTGCATACTCCTCATTCTAAGTTTACAGGGGGAGATTTTACAATGAACCTGTCTGGAAAAATAGCTATAGTCACCGGAAGTGGTCAGGGTATTGGCCGTGAAATAGCACTGATGCTGGCAGAACATGGTGCCAGTGTGGTGATCAGTGACATCAACGCCACTTCCGCAAACAATGTGGCAACCGAAATCAAGGACATGAACGGGCAAAGCATCGCTATCATGGCTGACGTCTCCGCACAAGACGAAGTTACGAAATTGGCAAGTGAGACTCTCTCCACATTTGGTCGAATTGACATACTGGTTAATAACGCCGGTATTACCCGAGACGCCTTGCTTATGAGGATGTCCGTTGCTGATTGGGATCAGGTATTAACAATCAACCTGAAGAGCGCATTCCTTTGTACCCAGGCTACTATTAGAACCATGATGAAACAACGCTGGGGGCGAATCATCAACATTGCCAGCGTCGTTGGCTTAATCGGAAATGCCGGGCAAGCCAACTATGCCGCCGCAAAGGCCGGCTTAATCGGACTCACTAAGACCACTGCCAGGGAAGTTGCCTCGCGGGGAGTGACAGTCAATGCCATTGCGCCTGGTTTTATCGACACCGGGATGACCAGGGACCTCAGTGACAAAGCAAAACAAGAGCTTACTAGTCAGATACCTGTCGGCTACATAGGATCACCTAAAGACGTGGCTTATGCGGTCTCGTTCCTCGCCTCAGAGGAGGCGCATTATATCACGGGCCACGTGTTGAACGTGAACGGCGGCATGGTTATGTCGTAACTGTCGTGGCGATTCTCTTGCTACTTGTTAGCATGTTTGCCGCGCAGTAGTATATTCTTATGTGAGGTAGCTGTGGCACCCATCAGACACAAGGCTAGAATCGTCGCACTACAGGTGTTATTTGAATTCGACTGCTCGGGGCACGACGCGGAAACCTCCTTGGATTGGTTAGCAGCAGAGCAGGCGTTACCTGAATCCGCACTATCATTTGCGCAAGAGTTAGTTAGAGGTGTACTTGAGAACAAAGAACAAATCGACTCACTGATCAAGACCTATGCTCCCAATTGGCCTGTAGAACAACTATCGACCGTAGACAGGAATATCCTGAGGCTTGCAATTTTTGAGATTTTGATAAACAATAAAACAGAGTTTAAGGTAGCCATCAACGAGGCTGTAGAACTGGCTAAAGCCTTTGGTAGCTATAATTCATACAAGTTCATCAACGGGGTTCTGAGAACAATCGGACAGATCCAAATCAACAGCTAAATCTCACATCGCCAGTATACTACAGTGTAGTGCTATACGTTGAAATACAGAAAGGAGATAACAGGATGGCAACTATTCTCGATCGGCTGACGAAGATCATCGTCGAACAACTAGGAGTTGAAGAATCAGAAGTCAAGCCCAGCGCCTCATTCCTAGATGATCTTAACGCCGACTCCCTCGACCTCGTAGAGTTGATTATGACCGTTGAGGAGGAATTTAGCGATCAAGGGGAACCTCTGGAAATCCCCGATGATGAAGCTGAGAATATAAAAACCGTACAAGACGTTGTCGATTATCTTAAAGACCATGGGATAGAGGACGAGTAGCAACCGGAAGTGTTCTACATCACTCATCAATAATGTGTAAAGGCTTCGCAAACATCACGTAATACAGCTTCCCAGGTCTCGATTTACTTATCTTAGTTAGTGATTTGACTTAGTATCTCATCATGAAGTTGCAGTATTCCCAGAGCTGGCTGAACGCAATTCGCCTCGTTTGAGCGCATATCGCTACAACCAAACGACTTTTGTAATACCATCAGCTTCCATGCCGAATAGGTGACATCAAATAGTCCCTTATCCAATCATTTCCGATTTCCTGCTTTTACCTGGATATGCATTGCAGAAGCAGGAAGGGACAACTATCGTCGCAAAATAGTATCGTGTTATTGCAACACTGGCTCATCGAGGAATGCCATCTCAATAGCGTCTACCCTCTTCATTCTTCGCGGTGACAGTCGCAATAGTCATACTAGGTTCTCAAAAGTATCAACCTGATTCAGGGGCTGTGCTATCACCCCCCCGACATACTATTGTGAAAATCATCTGGTACCTCTTAGCAGGTGCAATAGCAGGAACGCTGGCTGGGATCCTCGGTATCGGTGGAGGAACCATTCTGGTTCCCGTACTGACTACTGTCTTGCTTGTTAACCAGCATAAAGCCCACGGCTCATCACTTGCAATCGTTGTCCCCATTGCCGTGACGGGCACAATAGTATATGCCCTGCGGGGAGATATCAACTGGACACTGGCAGCAACAATAGCTTCCACGAGCATCTTAGGGGCCATCATTGGGGCTAAATTAATGATGAGGATTTCTGCGCACAGACTACGACAGATTTTCGGCATATACACCATAACTATCGCTCTACTGCTATTCTTCAGGTAGG
>JAXHUK010000096.1:0-16677 GCA_034189725.1 Chloroflexota bacterium
CAACCAGCGATCATCCTCGTTTTAGGTGATAGAGTGGAACCATTAGCCGCTGTAATTGCCGCTTCAATTATGAACATTCCCGTTGCACATTTGGGCGGAGGCCAAAGCACAGGCGGCATCGATAACTCAATCAGACACGCAATTACCAAGTTTGCACATATACATCTCGCTCGAACGCCATTGCATGCTAAACGACTCCAGCAACTAGGAGAGGAGGAATGGCGAATTCACACGGTAGGCAATGTTTGCCTAGACACTATACTGAATAGCAAACCGATACCACAGAGTGACATAGCAGCAAAATATTCTCTTGACCTGAGCAAGCCTATTATACTCGTAGTATTTCACTCAGATACCCTCGATATAGAAAGCTCGATTGCTCAAGCAAGAAACCTCTGTGAAGCGATAGTTGAACTTAATGAACAAACCATTTTTATCTATCCTAATACGGATGCCGGCGGGAGAGAAATACTTGGGCTAATCAAAGAAACCGCAAACCACCCTAATATTCAAATCCATGCAAACATACCCCAAAGTGACTACTACGGCATTATGAGAATAGCCGATATTCTAATTGGAAATTCCAGCTCTGGCTCGACAGAAGCCCCGGCCTTTAAGCTTCCTGTAGTAACCATTGGGGACAGGCAAAAAGGACGAGACAGGTTCGAAAACTCCCTTGCTGTGACGAGTGAAAAGAAGCAAATCATGAAAACCGTGAAAATGATATTGACCGATGATGAATATCGTGAAAAGTTAAGAAACTGCTCGGAGATGTATGGGGACGGAAAAACTGGAGAGCGAATCGCCCAAATTTTAGCTGAAATTGCTATTACATCCGAATTAACACGTAAAAATGATAAACTGCTTATGGATAGCTAAATGACTGAAACGTGGAAAACCGAAATACTTCTTTGTCCTTCATGTCAATCAGATAATTTGAAGGGTGAAATACCACATATCATGTGCGATTCCTGTGGTCATATTCTACATTTTAGTAACAGCAACATATTACAAGCAACCGTAATCGATAGTACAGGGGTACAGTTTCACGAACAGATGGCAAAAGGAACCACTCTGAGGGAACTACAAAGTAGCCATCTCCATCTAGCATATTGGGAAACACCATATTACAAGAATGCCATCCAAAATTGGGTATCCAATTTGGCACAGAGTGATAGTGTAGCGCTCGATGTTGGATGTGGCGATGGACGTTTTACAGACAGTTTAATTAAGTGTGGTGTGGGCAGAGTTGTTGCATCCGACTGCAACTTACATTCCCTTGAATCCCTGGCACTACACGCAAGTAAAAACGGCTACAGTGATAAATTGCTACTTATACAGTCCGATGCGGAAAAAGTTCCGCTTCATAAAAACAGTTTAGATATTGTGCTTTCTATCGGAGTCTTATACTACTTGAATGAGCGTTTTGAAAGCGGTCTTTCTTCGATTTTATCTCTACTTAAAGAGGGAGGGCACTTCATCGCATCCGAGCCAGACCTTGAAGGATGCAGCTTGAAAGCACTCATATTCGAAGGGATCGAAGACTTTGTTTTGACTCTAAAGGGTAAAATGTTCACAGAAACGGTTAATGGAGTTCCATTTAAATTTCGCACATTCGATAGAGACGAGATAAAACACATATATAACGAACACGGTTTAGATATCCTTAGTTCTCACGGGCTGTCGATATTCCCGTCACTCCTGGCAATTGGGAAGAGCCGAAGCATGTTTAACGAGGATGACCTGGCCGCTAATGAAGAGAATTTACGATTGCTTTTGGATCATTACGACCAGAATGGTTCAGTGTATAAGCATATCATTTGGTTTTGCAGGAAATATCACAACTCCTGATACTACGTGTGATACCCCATTTTACTCCAATGAAACGAAAAATCATCTTATTTGGTAACATACCACTGGCAACCAAAATACTCATGCTCCTTTTATCTCACGTCAATGCGGATGTAAAAGGTGTGGTTTGTGAGAAAAAGTCCGTAACATATAACTATCACTACTTTGTTGAACCCTGTGTTTACGATTACGCCACGGAAAGAAACATACCGATATTTGATTTGGATGAACTCGCCAATACGTTCAGTGAAAGGGAATTGTTTTTAGGATTCTCTGGTAGATATCCTAAAATTCTGAATAAGAACATCCTTAACCTATTCTCCAAAGGGGTAATAAACTGCCACGGTGGACCACTACCGAAATATAGAGGTGTCAACATAAGTAATCATGTCATATTAAACAACGAATCTCGATCAACCGGGACTCTCCACTATATGCGTGAAGGTATAGATACAGGGCCAATAATTGGTAGAATGTGGTTTCCGATAGAACCGGATGATACTGCATACAACGTTTTCTGCAAAACTCAACAATCATTATGGGATTTAATACAAGACAATATCGATAGTATCCTCGAGGATCGAGATGAGGGCATTGAACAGGAATTATTGATTACAAACGGAGAGAGTGTCGGTTATTATAAGAAAACTGATCTGGACAAATACCGAAAGGTGAAACCCGATTATCCAACTGACTATCTATACAGGGTTGCGAGGGCCTTTGATTTTCCTGAGCATGAACCCGCTTACTTTGAGCATAATGGCAAAAAAATATATTTAACTACAACCTTACGCCACGGAGACCAATGATTGGTATGAGACTCGAAGAAATCCCGAGAATAAACTATTGTTTTCTGCCAACCCCTTTAGAGAAGCTAAATACCGTTAGCAAAATGTACAATTGTACGATTCTTATAAAGAGAGATGATTTAACAGGACACTGCTTCGGTGGTAATAAGGAGAGAAAACTAGAATTTATCCTGGCCGACGCAGTCAAAAACAACGCCACCGTGATAGTAACTGTCGGAGCACTCCAATCCAATCATTGCAGGATGACAACTTCTATTGCTACTAGCCTTGGGTTCAAGGTAGAACTAATACTGATAAGTGACGGGGATGAAGAGCTAGAAAGAGAAGGCAACTACTTTCTCGATGTACTAATGGGCGCAAAGATACACATAGTGACGCCAAATAAAGTACAGAATAAAATTGCAGAGTTAATGGATCATCTTCGTAAAAACGGTGAAAAGCCTTACTTTATAGAAGGTGGTGGCCACAATGTTTTGGGAACAATTGGTTATATCTACGCAATTGAAGAAATTAAAAGACAAACCGCTGAGATTGGACTCACACCAGACTGTATACTGCTACCTACGGGAACAGGAACAACTCAGGCTGGATTAATCTTAGGCTCAAGGCTACTCCATTACGATGTCGAAATAATTGGTATAAGTGTGGCGAGAAAAACAGAGCGATGCGTTACTGAAATCGCCACCACCATACGCAACACAGGTGAGTATCTCGGGGTCGATACTGCCCACTACGACTCCTACATAAGGGTTTACGACGAATATATTGGCCAAGCTTATGGAATTCCAACAGGTGCAAGTATGGAAACACTACAATTGATGGCACACAAGGAAGGCCTGATACTGGACCCCATATACAATGCGAAAGCAGCAGCCGGAATGTTCAACCTGATCTCGAAAGGAGAACTCAGTGGCAATGTAATTTATTGGAACACCGGTGGGCTTCCCGCTTTGTTTACAGAAAAATACTATTCATGGCCTATGTAAAATGAATGTTTTAATAACTGCAGCAGGCATAAGAGGATACCTAATAAAGTATTTCCGGGAAGCATGTGGGGATAGCGGTAAAATATTCGCGGCTGACTGCAGCGGCTATTCGCCTGCTCTTTACGACGCCGAAGGCTATTTCTTAATACCTGAAGCAGGTGACACGAATTATGTCAACGAACTCATCAAGCTATGCGAGGCAAACGATATCGATGGAGTTGTCTCCCTGAGCGACATAGAATTGCCTATCCTGGCAAAACACAAGAGCAGATTCTCTGAAAAAGGAATTCAGGTCATTATCTCCGACCCTGAGGTAATAGATATTTGCTATGACAAATATAAAACCTTTTTGTTCCTAAAGGAAAAGGGGTTTTCGGCACCGAAGACATTTGTTTCCCCGGAAGAAGCGATAGCGGAAATTGAAAAGGGCGGTCTTGAATTCCCTGTATTAGTAAAGCCCCGCAAAGGAAGTGCCAGTATTGGCATCAAAACGGTATCCAGCGTACCAGAGCTTCACAACGAATTCGGCAACAGGAACGACGCTATCATTCAAGAATTCATACTTGGTGATGAGTATGGCATAGACGTCTTTGGCAATTCTGACCTGAGACCTGTAGCTGTCTTCGCAAAGAAAAAAATCAAAATGAGAGCAGGTGAAACAGACAAAGCAATCAGTATTTACGATGAGAAGATGATGCAGATTGCTAGTGATCTAGCAAATAGACTGGGGCTATACGGCCCTGCGGATATCGACGCATTCAAACGAGATGATGAGTACATAATCATGGAAATAAATCCCCGGTTTGGAGGGGGATATCCGCTATCCCATGCAATAGGAGCTGATTTTCCCAGTAAAGTCATCTCTCTGATTAAGAGAGAGAAACTAGAACCCAACTATACAGTTTACCCCGACAATATTCTCATGATGAAGCAATACGAAATAGTAATAAAGAAGCTGGAGGACTAGGAAAAAGGATGGCTTGGAAAATCCCTCTTTTCAAGATACACTGGGACGAAGAAGATATCAAGATGGTTACAGAAACCATCCGCCGGGGCATGTTCTGGGCAATCGGCCCCAATGTCGAGAGCTTTGAGAAAATGCTCTCGGAATATGTCGGGGCAAAATACGCTTTAGCTTTCAACTCAGGCACATCAGCCCTTCATGCCACCCTTCTAGCATACGGCATCGGGCACGGAGACGAGGTTATTGTTCCTTCTTTCACCTTCATTGCCACCGCGAATGCTCCCCTTTTCGTGGGAGCTAAACCCGTCTTTGCCGACATCGAACAAAGGACTTTCGGCCTTGACCCTGAAGACATAGAAAAAAAGATCACTCCTGAAACGAAGGTGATAATTCCCATCCATTACGGCGGTTCACCCTGTTTTATACAAGAGCTAAAGCAGATCGCTAAGAGATACAACCTGATTCTCATCGAGGACGCAGCCGAATCCCTTGGTGCTACTGTTGACAACAAGAAAGTGGGAGTCTTCGGTGACTGCGGTATTCTTAGCTTCTGCTCTAACAAGGTAATCACGACGGGAGAGGGAGGAGCGGTGGTTACTGATTCCGCAGAGATATATGAAAAGCTCAAGCTGATAAGGTCTCATGGTAGAGCGGAGACAGCTAATTACTTTTCCTCAACTGAATATATGGACTATACTACTTTAGGCTATAATTTTCGTATGTCGGATATCACTGCTGCCTTGGGTATCGCCCAGCTTGAGAAAATAGATGAGATTATCAAGATGAGGAGAAGGAATGCTGACAGGATGTCCACACGCCTATCAGGAGTTGCTGAAATAGAGATCATTCGTCCCCCGGAGAATTTCTTTCATGTGTATCAACTATATACCATCAGGATAAAAGAGGGACAGAAGCAACGGGATGCTCTATCATCTCATCTCAGCAAGCAAGGAATTATGACAAAGGTATACTTTACCCCAACTCACCTCACTCACTTCTACAAGAATAAATTGGGGTATAACTGCATACTACCGACCAGTGAAAGAATTTCCGAGCAGGTTTTGACTCTACCAATGTACCCGTCGCTGTCAGAAGACGAGATAGACTATATTGCAGATCAGGTTATCGCATTCTTCTCCTAGAAGAATGAATGAGGGGGGAAACACATGCCTCACATGTTCAAAAACAAAAGCATACTGGTAACAGGAGGAACTGGGTCAATAGGCAATGAGATAGTGCGAAGAGTGTTGCAATACGAGCCGCGGGTAGTAAGAGTCTTCAGCACTGACGAGAATGCCCTTTTCCACATGGAGCAAGAGCTACAAGGCCACCAAAGGGTGAGATTCCTGATAGGTGATGTTAGAGATGTTGCGCGAGTCAAAAGAGCTGTAGAGGGCATAGACTTTGTATTTCACGCCGCAGCTTTGAAACATGTTCCCCTGTGTGAATATAATCCTTTCGAAGCCGTAAAAACAAACGTACTCGGAACACAAAACCTCATTGAAGCGGTAATGGAGAATGAAAATATCGAAAAAGTGATTACCATAAGCACCGATAAGGCCATTAATCCGGTCAACGTCATGGGCGCTACCAAGCTGCTTGCTGAGAGATTAACAATATCAGCCAACTACTACAAAGGTGCGAGAAAAACGGTCTTCTCCTGCATCAGATTTGGCAATGTTCTAAATTCGAGAGGATCAGTTGTGCCCCTGTTTAGAGAGCAAATCAAAAAAGGGGGGCCAGTCACAATCACAGATCCCGGCATGACACGGTTTGTGATGAGTATACACGAAGCCATCGACCTGGTTTTTAAAGCCGCCGAGATAGCCAGGGGGGGCGAGGTATTTATCCTCAAAATGCCTGCCCTGTATATTAATGACTTGGCAGAAGTAATGATCGAAGAACTAGCGCCTCAGTACGGTTATGACCCCAAAAGCATTATGGTAGAAATAAGCGGTAAGAGGCCCGGTGAGAAGACCTACGAGGAGTTATTGACCCGGGATGAAGCCCTGAACGCCTCAGAGGCCGATGAATTATTCATTCTCTCGCAAGGTGCTGGCAATCAACAGCGCGAAAAGACATCAATAGAAGAGTATAGATCTGACAAGGATGCAGTTCTACTAGCCAAAAAGGAAATAAAAGAAATGCTGAAGGAGTATCTGTCTCAACCTCTCTGAAATAGACCCTTGAAAAACTCGAACTCCTCTTTCCTGAACCCCTTTAACAGAAAGATGGATACCCCGTATGTAGCAACACCGGCACCGATCGCAAGTAGTGTGCTCAATGTTCCCTCTGGAGCTATCAGCCACACAACCAGGGACATAATCACCGAGCCAGTTAGACTCTTGCCAATGAAACGCCAACCTATATCGAATGTAAATTCCTTAGAGGCATAGTACCACCTGATTACTAAGGCCAATAAATACGAAACCAAGGTTGTAATAGCCGCTCCCAGAATCCCAATGTAAGGCACAACCAACAGATTCAATGCAAGATTGAGCACCGCCGCAGCACCCCAAGCGATTGCTACCACCCTCGTTCTTTTGACCAATGCCAGGATGCTAGATGGCATGACGCCAACACACCAGAACAGGCAGCCCACCGCCACAAGAGGTACGATATACCGACCTTCATAAGCTATCTCAGGGGTCGAGAACATTCTGAGCACCTGTTCCCCAAGTAGCGCTGCACCAAAGACAAAGGGAATCGCTATCGCCAACAAATACTTTAGCGAGTAACTCAGATGTGTCCTGACTTCATCCAGTCTGCCTTCGTCGTAGAGTTTAGACAGTGTTGGCGGTAAAACAAGGTTTAACACGACAGCGATCATAAGCAACACATTCCCCAATCCATAACCAGCAGAATAGATGCCAACCGATGTTGCACCCAGGAAGTATGCAATGACGTATCTATCGCTGGCGGTAACTACCCAGGAAGAGATCCCGCCAGGAACAAAAGGCAAACCAAAGCTCAAGTATTCCCTGATCCTTGAAAAACGAGGCCTGCCGACCCCGATCTGCCGTTGAATCAAAAAAAGCAGAACAGCGAAGATCGCTATCCTGACCGCCAAAACTCCGAGAATCACGCTCAGCAAGTTGTATCCAGTCATCACAAGAATAGCGACCACAAACACTTGCCCATAGGTATCGGCAAGCATAAAAACCGAGACTTTTTTCATCTGTCGGAAAGCTCGGAAAAGGCTTTGACACAGCACAGTAAGTGACATCACCAGGATGATGAGACCGGTTATTCGTACTATATCCGTGGCATCCTCAAACAGAACTCTCGCAATGAAATCTGCTGCTAGTATCATGGCGAGCGAGATAATCAGGGTAACGAAGAAAGTAACACAAAGGGCTGAATAAAACTCTTCCCGTATTTCACCTTTGCTGGTCTTCACCGGAAAAAACCTGATGATAGCGAATGGAAGACCAAGGCCAACGATACCCACAACGAGCTGTATAGTAACCTGAACTTGTGACCATATACCGTAGTCGTGTGCTCCCAGCGTCTTGGTAAGTAGAGGCAGCAAGATAATGCCGCTCAAGGCTACCAGAGCATTGGTAGATCCAATTACAAATACGTCTTTGGCATATTTTTCGTAAGATGTCTCTGTCACTTCATCCATTACAGAACAGATTCCATTCAGAGTATCAGCATGGCATCACCAAAACTATAGAAGCGGTAGCCATGAACTATTGCCTCGTTGTAGAGCCGGAGGATATGCTCCCTGCCAGCGAAAGCAGATACCAACATCAGCAGTGTCGAACGGGGCAGATGGAAGTTCGTGATCAGGGCATCGACCACCTCGAAACGGTGGCCTGGCACAATAAAGAGGTCTATCCAGCCTGCGAAAGGTTTTAGCTCTCCTCCACTGGCCCTGGCTGTATGCTCGAGCACCCTCACCGTGCTCGTACCCACGCAGACGACACGCCTGCCCTCTGCCCTGGCCTGGTTGATCGCATCCGCCACCTCGGGGCTCATCTCTCCATATTCCCGATGAATCACGTGGTCAAGCGGATTATCCGCCTGTACCGGTCTGAATGTATCCAGCGCCAGATGAAGGGTAACGAATGCAAAATTAACACCCTTTTCCTGCAATCGTCCCATGAGTTCGGGAGTGAAATGAAGCCCCGCGGTTGGAGCAGCCACGCTGCCCTTCTCACGGGCATAGACCGTCTGGTACCTCTCAGCGTCGATCAAAGGTTGATGGATATATGGAGGTAACGGCACCGCGCCTGCCTTCTCCAGTGCCTCTTCGTTAGTAAAGCTGACAACAGTAGTGCCGTTATCTGCCTTTTCCAGCACCTCGGCCTGTATTTCAAACCCTACATCGACCTTTGTTCCCGCTTTAAGCCGCCGTCCTGGTTTAGCTAACGTTTCCCAGACACCATCCTCTAGACGTCGCAGGAGGAGAAGCTCGACCTTGCCCCCACCATCGACCTTGTGGCCCAACAGCCTCGCCGGGATTACCCGGCTGTTGTTACCCACCACAAGATCGCCAGGCTCAAGATACTCATAAATTTCATAGAAGCGGCGATGCTCTACCAACCCCTCTGTTCGAGAGAAAACCATAAGCCTGGAGTGGTCACGAGGCTCTGCCGCTGCCTGAGCAATGAATTCCGGGGGGAGCTTGTAATCGAAATCACTGGTCTTCATATTACTAGAGATTATACGCAAATTGCCATACCACTGTCGAGCGTAACATTTCCTAATCTCCGGATTCTGGGATTTTCAATCATTGCCAGCGTCGCACTCAATGAACGAACTCTAAGGTGCCATGCGAGGATCACGCTTACCCCCTCTGAAATGACATCAGTTGTCTTTTCTCAGTTCACGGTAGATTACGGTGGTACTCCCACCAATGGAAAAAGCTGCTCATCTGAGCAGCTTATGTTAAGTATAGTGATTAAATTACAACAATCTTCGGAATCGACTAACGCATTCCGCCTCTATCGTGAGGAAAAGGTGGCGTTCAACTTCTTCATCAAGCGTGACTTACGACGAGCAGCATTGTTAGAGTGGATAACTCCTCTCTGTGCTGCCCTGTCCAGAGCTATCGTTGCTTCCCTTACCGCTGTGCTTGCCGCTTCTGCCTCACCACTGCGGATAAGTTTCTCTGCCCTGGTAATACGAGTTTTAACGGAACTGTTAATAGCCCGGTTCCGGATTCGCCGTTCCTCTATTATACGAATGGATTTCTTTGCTGATTTAGAATGTGCCACGCCTTGTACCTCCTGAAAGCATATTACACTATCTTGCCAGATTTGTCTATATTACTCTGCTACTTGCGTAAAGAAAACCGTCTCAGTATAATCGCTACTATCGAAGGAGAGAAAGTATCATGTCAGTTTTAGAGCCATTGTCTTCGCTACTTCCTGATAGCGCAGATGTGAACGAACAGGGACACCTTACCATTGGTGGTTGTGATATCGTGGAGCTTGCCATTGATTTTGGCACACCGCTTTACGTTTTCGACGAAACAACGCTGCGACGGACTTGTGCTGAATTTCGTGAAAGCTTCGGCCAGCACTATGACAATTCGGCAGTGGTCTATGCAGCAAAAGCCTTTATTAATCGGGCTCTGGCTCAGATCATCAAGGAGGAAGGGCTGGGATTGGACGTTGTCTCGGGAGGAGAGCTCAGTATCGCTAAATCGATTAACTTTCCCGCAGATAGTATCTATCTCCATGGCAATAACAAGTTACGGGAAGAGATCGAATCGGCAGTATCCTATAAAATTGGCTATATCGTCATCGACAACTTATATGAGCTATCACTGGTCAACGAAGTGGCAAAACAGGCGGGTATCACCCAGAATATACTGCTGCGACTCTCTCCGGGCATCGACGCCCATACGCACCGCCATGTCGCTACTGGCATCATTGATAGCAAGTTTGGCCTGCCTATAGCCTCCGGTCAAGCCGAGACAGCGATAGGCGAGGCAATGGCAGCATCCAATCTCAACCTCATGGGATTGCACATGCATATCGGTTCCTTGATCTTCGATGCCGAACCTTACCGGGAAGCGATCAGAGTCGTTTTCCAATTCGCCGCCGATATGGCAGCAAAACACAGCTTCGACTTCCGTGAGTTTAGCTCAGGCGGGGGATTCGCCATCCAATATACACGTGATACCCCTTCATCTAATGCAGCGTATTTCGCTGAGGCCATAGCTGAAGCTATTAGAGCCAATTGTAATACGCTGGATCTACAACCACCGAGACTCACCGTCGAACCAGGGCGAGCCATAGTAGGCCGCTCAGGAGTAGCAGTGTACCGAGCAGGCTCGATCAAGGACATCCCCGGTATACGTAAGTATGTGTCCGTCGATGGGGGGATGGCGGACAACATTCGGCCTGCGCTCTATGATTCTAAATATGAAGCGCTCGTCGCCAATAAGGTAACAAAAGATAATGTCGAACGTGTGACCATCGCCGGTAAATTTTGCGAGTCCGGAGACATACTGGTCAAAGATGTTAGTGTGCCAAACATTGTCCCTGGTGATTGTATAGCGATACCGGTATCTGGCGCTTATTGCCTGTCATTGGCATCCAACTACAATGCCTCGCTCAAACCGGCTATTGCCCTTGTCAAAGATGGCAAGGCACGCCTCATTCGGCGTCGAGATACCTATGACGATCTCATGGGGCACGACGTCGTTTAGCTCATCCTGATACAAGAATGCCGTAGGAATTAGTAATCCTACGGCATTATTATGTTCCTGTTTTACAGGAAAAGTTTACATCAGGTAGCTCTACTTGAAACGAGGTAAGAACGAGCGCCACTTACCATCGCTCGGTGATTCAAACTGCTCTTCACCCTCACTACTATAATCATCGATCTCATCAAAATCACTATCGGCCTCTGCCGAGCCCTCAGTATATTCAGATTTCTTACGCATTTCGAAACCGGTGGCGATGAGTGCGATCTTTACATCGTTCCCCATGTTAGGATCTTTGGCCCAACCAAAAAATATCTTGGCATGAGGATCAGCTACCTGCTTGATAAGATTAGCTGCCTCATTCACCTCAGCAAGACCGAGTTCGTTGCCCGTGATATTGAACAGTATCCTTTCTGCTTTCTCTATCGAATAATCAAACAGAGGATTCACTGTAGCAGACCTGGCAGCATCGACAACGCGATTGTCACCACTACCGTGCCCCATAGAAATCCACGTATGCCCAGCGTCAGTCATGGTGGCTTTCACATCCATGAAATCCAGATTGATCTCTCCTGAGGTCACAATCACGCCGGAAATTCCCTGAACACTTCGGAGCAACACGTCATCTACGATCTTGAAAGCGGAGTCGATAGTAACATTACGATCGCACATGCCTAACAGGCGTTCATTTGGAACAACAATTAGGGAATCTGTTCTCTGTTCAAGCCACATAATTCCTTCGTCAGCCACCTGTGAACGATGTGTTCCCTCGAATGCAAAAGGCCTGGTAACTACAGCGATTGTGAGCGCGCCGAGTTTCTTTGCCACATCCGCAATAACCGGCGCTGCTCCTGTACCTGTGCCTCCACCCATACCAGCCGTTACGAACAACACATTGGCATCCCCTATGGCATTGGCAAATAGATCACGACTCTCTTCAGCCGCCTTCATACCCAACTCGTGGTCCCCTCCCACACCCAATCCACCACTAAACCTGTCGCCTATGCGAATGCGATCCGGAGCACGTGAGCGTACTAAATCCTGCGCATCGGTATTCACCGCTATAAAGTCGACTCCCCATATCCCTTCCTCGATCATGCGATTGAGAGCATTATTTCCGCCACCACCAACACCAACAACCTTGATCTTGGTTAACGTATCTACATCCATACCAATACTAGTCCTACCCCGTATAGTTGTCCCAGTAACCACAATGCCTCCTAACTAGAAAGGTTAAATGCATTCTGCTACTCTCATCCGGGCGCTTCGGCTCCGCGGGTTAACCTTTACTTCCGCTGCAGAAGGCCGTATTGCTTTTTTGCTTATTATCTTATAGCGAGCTATATGCCCACACATGCAAACCGGTAGTTCCGGAGGACATATGCAACTCATCGCCTCTATGCGTAACCTGTTCTTTACCAAACGGTCTTCAAGCGAATGAAAGCTAATGACAACAATCCTTCCACCACTCCCCAGAAGATCAAGCGCCTGATCCAGTGCGATCTTCAGGTTCTCCAGCTCTTCATTAACAGCCATACGCAGTGCCTGGAATGTCTTTGTTGCCGGGTGAATCTTCCCCCGCACCCCGGAAACAGCTTGTTCTACTACCAGGGCAAGTTCCAGTGTCGTGTTCAGAGGACGTTTCTCTACAATATATCGCGCTATTTGCCAGCTTCTTCGTTCCTCACCATACGTATACAGAAGCTGAGCCAACTCATGTTCCGTGTAAGTGTTGACGATATCAGCCGCTGTCAATATTTGTCCTGGGCTGAACCGCATATCCAGCGGAGCGTCGTGCTGAAAACTAAAACCGCGATTCGCTCCATCGAGCTGGAGGGAAGACATACCGAGATCGAATAGAATACCGTTCACGGGATAAAACCCGTGTTCGGCACAGATAGTAGCCAGATTTTTGAAATTATCATTGACTAGAACTACATTTTCCCCATACTTTTGGAGTTTCTCCCTGGCTCTTCGAATCGCATCAGGATCCGCATCCACCCCGATCAACCGACCATCGGATGACATGTGCTCCAGAATCATTGCAGAATGACCACCACCACCAACAGTACAATCTACATATCGCCCGCCAGGTTGAATCTGCAGTGAGGTGATGCACTCCTCAAGCATTACAGGTTCATGATTAGAGGCAGATTGTATGATTGCAGTTGCCACGCCTAAACCTCCACCGCCTCTGCGATCTCCGCAGCATGTTCAGCCATATATTGTTTCATAACAACCCAGCTCTCCTTAGCCCAAATCTGGAGATTAGTATTTGATGCTGCTATGATTACTTCGTCATTGATATCAGCGTACTGGCGAAGTGCAGGAGGTATAATTATCCTACCCTGGCGATCAAGTTCCAGATCGAACGCCCCCGAGAAAGTGAATAAAGCGAGCATCCTCGGATTACGTTGGGTCATGGGTAAAGAACTGTACTTCTCTGCGATATTTTTCCACTCTGTTATAGTATACATGATGAGACATTTATCAAATCCACAGGAAAGCACCAAACCATCATGAAATGCTTCTCTGAACTTGGTGGGGATAGCCAGTCTCCCCTTATGATCCACTCTTACTTCGTAGTTGCCGAGGAACACCACTTCACCCCACTTTACACCACGTTGTACCACTTGTAGCATATCCTCGCTCTATTGTCAATACTTTTAGAATAGTTTTTTGATGTGCCATGCATTTCACTAGAAATACCTCCAACTGCTGAATTTCGAGAGCTACAACTGGAGTCCATTCAAGATGCGTCTCAGTAGTCAGCCCTTTGCAAGGAGACTCAGGTATGCTAATATAGATAAGATATTGTCCAAGAGATAGTGGAATGATTACTGTGGGTATACTAACTATCAGCGATAGATGTTCCAGGGGTGAGAGCGAAGATACGAGCAGCGAGGCTATTCGTGACGTGGTTGCTCAGATAGACACCACTGTGACGGAGTATACCGTTGTCCCCGACGAAAAGGACATGATCGTGGCAAAGTTGATCGAATGGTCAGACAAGGATGGTCTGGACATGATCATTACCACTGGTGGTACAGGACTCGCACCACGAGATGTAACTCCCGAGGCCACACTCGATGTGATAGACAGAACCGTCCCCGGATTTTCTGAAACGATGAGGGCACAGAGTGTTAGCAAAACACCTCATGCCATGCTGAGCCGGGAAGTATGCGGAACTCGTGGTAAAACCCTTATCATCAACCTCCCCGGTAGCCCCAAAGCAGTGCGTGAATGCCTGCACACAATATTGCCAGCAGTACCTCATGCTATTGAGGTACTCAAGGGTGAATCAAAGGAATAAACAGAGACTTAAGGCTGTGATTGAACAATGCACATTGATATTCTAACCCTCTTCCCCAATATGTTCAGCGGGCCATTCACCGAAAGCATAGTTAAGCGAGCGGTAGATCGCAACCTGGTCAACATCGTAATTCATAACCTGCGTGATTGGGGAATAGGCAAGCACAAGGTGGTCGATGACTACCCATTCGGCGGTGGTCCGGGTATGCTGTTGAAACCGGAGCCACTGGTTGAGGCAATAGAAGCTATAGAAGCGAAAAATGATCGTTCTCCTGCTTCAGTCATCTTACTCACTCCCCAGGGTCGAGTTTTCAACCAGGCGATTGCTACCGAACTGGCCGCTCTTGATCGGTTGCTCCTCATCTGCGGGCATTACGAGGGAGTAGATGAGAGGGTGAGAGAACACATGATCAATGATGAGATAAGCATTGGCGATTTCGTGCTGACCGGAGGCGAACTGCCAGCAATGGTAATTATTGACGCCGTAGTTCGACTGCTACCTGGAGTCCTGGGCTCTGAAGCATCACTACAGGAAGATTCCCATACAAGCGGGCTCATACAATACCCTCAATATACGCGCCCTCAATCATACCGCGGGTGGGAAGTGCCCGAAGTGTTGCTTTCGGGCAACCATGCCCAGATCGCACGGTGGCGCAGGGAGCAGTCTATTGCACGCACGCTCAGTCGCCGTCCCGAGCTTTTGGATAGCACCAATAGTTCACTCGAAGAGACAAAATCGATATCCCATACGTAATACTAGTAAAAAAACAGCAATTGCATCGGTTGGATGATGCTCAAAGCTGAGGTTATATCAAGGAGATAAACAATGGATATGAGTTCAATTGTGGAGACAAAGGTAAATAACGATATCCCTGAATTCCACCCCGGAGACACTCTCAAAGTAAAGATGAAGATCATCGAAGGTGATCATTCACGCAGTCAAACCTTTGAAGGCGTTGTACTCCGGGTACGCCCGGGTGGCGCAGGCGCCAATTTTACGCTGAGGAAGGTTTTCCATGGAGTAGGGGTTGAACGCACCTTTCCACTACATTCACCCCGTCTGGAAAAGGTCGAAGTGCTGCGATACGGGAAGGTTCGACGGGCAAAGCTCTATTATCTACGCCAGCTCAGCGGTAAAATGGCCAGGCAGAAGATAAAATCACGAGCAAGGGATGAAATACGCTGAAGTTGCTGTCAATTCCCCACAGACACAACCTAGAACATTCAGCTATTCCATACCGCCACATATTCCGATTAGTGCTGGCCATGCAGTCTGGGTACCATTCGGCTCTCGTCTGGCTCAGGGCATAGTCCTTGCTATCAGTGATTATCCCTCGGTAGAAGAGACAAAAGAAATCACTCAAGCTATAGGCTCCCAGCCTGTTCTTTTCCGTCATCAGATTGAGCTCTGTCGATGGATAGCTGAGTATTATCTATCGTCATACTTTGATGCAGCAGCCCTCATGCTGCCTCCAGGTTTCGAGCGCAAGGTCATCACATTCTTTCAATCTGCTTCAAATCTCCCGGAAGACGCTGTTTCCTCGCTTCCAATACAACAGCGCAATCTACTGACTATTCTCCAAGCAAGGGGCAAAGTCGAACTCAACGAACTCAAGGAACTAGCTGGCAGAGATACGATCGAAAGCATCATTGGACAGCTTGTGCGTGAGGGATTCGTTATCAAGTCCCATGAGCTTGCGAAAGCCAGGGTTAGCCCTCGATTAGTGAAACATTTAAGGCTCGCAGTTACTGCAGAACAAGCCAAGGAGAGCCTTTCCCGTCTCGAGCGAAAAAGAGCCACCAAACAGGTGAAACTGCTCGAACTTCTACTGCAGAATCCAGAGCCCATATCGCTTCCCAAAGCCAGACAACTGCTTGGCCTCACATCAAAAACTGTACAAACATTAATCGACCAGGAATTGATCTCTGTAGAAGAAGTCAGAGTGCAAAGAGACCCTCTGTCCGACCGTGTTTTCATTCCCACGTCTCCTCTTGCTCTGACGCCTGCTCAAGAGGACGCCTGGCTTCAGATTAAGGCTAGTATGGTGCGGGTCGACAGCGGCGCGCCCGGCCAAAACCCGGATAAAAAAT
>JAXHUK010000097.1:0-9723 GCA_034189725.1 Chloroflexota bacterium
AAGTTGAGACTACAGACTCACTTCATCCCCATTTTCGGGTGCAATAGCATCACATTCGCAGTTCTCTCTGATCCATTCAGCAAACCCCTTTGTATCATCCCCGTGAACGGTAAAGACGCATGGCCATTTGAGGATTGTCATCCACGTTGATCTTGCAGAATTTGAATTTGCCATCGTATTCTCCTGCCAGTTTATCGATCACTGGCGCTGTCATATGGCAGGGAGCACACCATGGTGCATAGAAATCTACCATTACCGGGATCTCCGATTTCAGCACCTCTTCATCGAAGCTTTGGTCTGTTAGTTCGACTACCATCGTTGAATCTCCTGTTGTAGAA
Source organism: Chloroflexota bacterium (assembly GCA_034189725.1). Classification (GTDB taxonomy): domain Bacteria; phylum Chloroflexota; class Dehalococcoidia; order SZUA-161; family SZUA-161; genus JAXHUK01. The sequence continues at coordinate 339 of JAXHUK010000097.1, forward strand.
TCTCTTAGAAGCTCTGATGAGGCTAACTGCCCCTGTATTACCTGGGGCCTCAGCCACCGCCTCGGGGAGCACATCCTCGACGCAAGAACAGGGTGCCAGATGGGGAGAATACCTTATGTGCTCCCTCCCTCCGACAACTCGGGCAGGTCACCTCAGTATTATCATCGGACATCTGTCCCATCGCCTCGAATGTATGTCCGCAGGCTCTACATTCGTACTGATAGATTGGCATGATTTCCTCCCTTTTTAGTAGACAGTGAAACTCACATACTCTAGATAGCCGTACACACTGCCAAACAAATATTATAATATTATAATATATTACATATTGCAATAGTATCATAGACGTTTGCCATTGTCAATACCCTTTGGCGAGAAAATATACTGATCTACAGAAATTTCACCGCTTTTTGTCAGGCATTCTTAGACTATTGACAGAATATAAAATATCTATTATAATATTCAAAGATAATAATATAGTAAATAAAAAAGGGGGTGGAATGATAGATAAGTCTAACATACAGCTTTTCAAGTTGCAGGCTGATATCTGCAAAACCCTTTCCTATCCGAAACGCCTGATGATCATCCATGAACTTCGCGAAGGGGAGTTGTCTGTAGGTCAACTGGTTAGCAATTTAAATCTCTCCCAGGCCAATGTTTCACAGCATTTGGCTATCCTCCGGGAGCGAGGTATTGTCAGCGCGCGTCGTGATGGGACGAATATCTACTATAGCCTGGCCAGCCCCAAGATCGGTGAGGCTTGCGACCTGGTTCAGGGGGTCCTGGAAGAACAACTGGCTGATAGTCAAGCCTTAGCTTACACTCTCAGTCATATTGTGCGGAAAGCATAATAAATAGAAGTAGGAGGATACTATGAGTGCACTGAACGGTACACGGCGAGAGTATCTCAAGGAAAAATTTGGTGACAGAGTTACATTCCGCAAAACTGAACTCAAGCTCTACGGTCACGATATCGCTGCTATGCCCAGCCTGGTCAAACCGCTTATAGGTAACACGAAACCTGATGCGGTAGTCCAGCCAGAAACTGAGGAGGAGCTGGTAGAGCTCGTGCGCTGGGCTGCGGAACATAAAGTGCCACTTACTCCACGAGGCAAGGCATCGTCCGGCTACGGTGGTGTGTTGCCGATCAAGAACGGAGTGGTAGTAGACTTTTATCGCATGAAGCGCATTATCAATGTCGATCCTGAATCTCAGACTGTTGTGGTGCAGCCTGGTATTGTATGGGAGAAGCTGGATCGAGAGTTGAAGAAACAGGGTCTCACATTGCGATTGTATCCCACAAGTTATCCTGCCTCTACTGCAGGTGGGTGGCTTGCTCAAGGGGGCGCGGGAATCGGCTCCTATGAAATGGGGTGGTTTCCCGATAACGTAGTGAGTGCACGTGTGGTACTGCCTGATGGCACGGTGAGAGAATTCGCAGGCAATGAGCTTGACGTAATTGCTGAAGCCGAGGGTATTACAGGGCTGATCAGCGAGATGACTATCCGTGTTCAGCCCTCTGATGAGCTGGGATTGGTTGCTATAGGCTGCCCGAATGCCCACGACCTGCAAAAGCTGGTGCAATCGTTTCTGGACGAAAAGCTCCCCATCTGGTCGCTGATCTTCATAAATCCCCGCATGGCTGAGCTGAAGAATATGGCTCCACTTATGGAACACTACGGGCATCCTGCGGAGGAAAGAGTTCTCTTGCCTGCATCCTACATTATAACACTGGCATTCAGGGAGAACGATCGTCAGGACGTCATGGAGAAGCTGCCAGGGCTTCTCAAGCCGTGCGAGGCTGAGATTCTCAGCGACCGCATTGCTCAGCACGAATGGGATCACCGTTTCAAGTTGATGGTGGTTAAGCGATTAGGGCCGAGTCTGGTCCCTGCCGAGGTCGTTATTCCTCTCTCTGCTCTGGGCGATGTGATGACCGAGATCGAGGAAAAGATTGCCCAGCCGATTGTAAAGGAGGGCATTATCATACGGGAAAGCCGTAATGGTCAACCCGAAGTGGTAATTCTGGGGTTTATCCCCAGTGACCAGCGCAAGTTCAACTACAACTTCGTTTTCAGCCTCGCTCTTACCTTTATTAAGATTGCCGAGAAGCATGGAGGTCGTCCTTACGCAACCGGGCTCTATTTCTCGAGCAAGGCATCTAATGTCCTGGGAAGGGAAAGACTGCAGCGCCTGAGTGCTTTCAAGCGACAGGTAGACCCCAGGAACATACTCAATCCCGGTAAAGTTATCAGCCGGGGGCTGATCGGCACGTTCCTCAGCATTGCCAGTGTGCTTGAGCCCCTCGCCCGTCCTTTTGGCAACCATGTTATACCTCGTATAGGTGAACGCCCCGCACAACCGGTGCGCGATATCCCTGCCGATGTTGCCTGGTATGCCTACGGGTGCTCGCAGTGCGGTTACTGTATCGAGGAGTGCGACCAGTTTTACGGGCGGGGATGGGAAAGCCAGTCACCGCGTGGTAAGTGGTACTGGTTGCGTGAGTACATGGAAGGCCGCGAGGAGTGGGACCAGGCGATGGTAGACACTATTCTGGTATGCACTACATGCGAGCTGTGTAATCTCCGTTGCTCGGCAGCGCTGCCTATTGAGCCCTCGTGGATGAAACTTCGCGGCAAGCTTATTCACGAAGACAAGAGATTGACTATCCCGCCATTTGAGATGATGGCAGCAGCATTACGCAAGGAAGGCGATATCTGGGCGGGCTATCGCAAAGACCGTTCAGTCTGGTTCCCTGAAGATCTCAGGGAGAAACACGGGCCAGCGCACAAAGCGAACGCAGTGTACTTCGCTGGCTGTACTGCCAGCTATGTTGAGCAGGATATTGGCATGGCGAGTGTTCGGCTGCTTGATGCAGCCAATGTAGACTTCACCTATCTCGACGAGAAGGAGAATTGCTGTGGTACCCCCATGCTGGTAGCAGGGAAATGGGATGTGTTCACCGAGATCATGAAAAAGAATATTGAGGCTGTTAAGGAAGCCGGCGCTGATACCGTTATCACGTCGTGTCCTGCCTGCGACATGATGTGGCGACATGCATACCCGGAGTGGGCGAACAAACTCGGTATAGACTATGGAATACAGACCAAACACTATAGTGAAGTGCTTGCAGAGAAGATAAAAGCAGGAGAGTTCATCTTTCCGGAGAATGGGAATGAGCCATGTACCGTGAGCTGGCACGACTCGTGTCATATCGGGCGTGTATCCGGCGTGTATGAACCACCGCGTGAGCTTATTGAGGCCATCCCCAATGTTAATTTCGTGGAGATGAGTCACAACAGAGAGGCTGCTCATTGCTGTGGAAGCGTGTTGACACTGATCAAGGAGCCGCCTGTTGCTGCAGAGATAGGTAAAACACGGCTTGATGAGGCGGTAGAGGTGGGTGCGGAAAAGGTGCTGGCACTTTGCCCGTGCTGTGAATTCCAGCTCCGCGTGAGTGCCGATAAAAAGCAGGTGCCTGTCGAGGTCGTAGACTTGGCGCGGTTTGCCTCGTCGGCGTTGGGGTATGATTTCCCTGATCCCAATCCTGAGGTGCAGAAGCAATGGGCAGTATTTGAGGGTATGATTGCGCTCATGACTCCACAGGGATTTGCCGAGGTTATGAGCAGCATGTGGCCCGAACTTATTGACGCCATGCCATTTGGTATGGGACGGATGATGCGCATCATGGGCAGGATACCAGGAGCGCTTAATCTTATGAAACCCATGTTCCCTATCCTGTTCCCACGGTTGCTGCCAATGATGATGCCGAAGGTGATGCCGACAATGCTGGATCGAGTGGCTGAGCGTATACCGATGCCCGACTATATGGCGGAGCAGATGCCTGAGCTCATGCCTGAGGTGATGAATAATCTGATGCCGCACATGATCGGTGATGTAGTGCCTCTGGTTACGCAGCCAATGATCGACTACTTGAAAGGTGATACCAGGGGCAGGTCATCTGAGACAACTAACCTGTTGAAGCAATCCAGTGGCAGATAAGCTAACCTGGCAGGTGAGTCCGTTATGAGCGAGATTGTTACGATAGACGAGGAATTATGTACAGGATGCATGACATGTATCGATATGTGTCCCAAGGGGATCCTGTATCTCGATGAGGATACAAATACCTGTAGAGTGAGTGATGGGAATCGATGTGATAGATTACGCGGGTGTGAGCGGGCATGCACTGCAAACGCGATCAGAGTAAATTGACGTTTATGAACTAACCGACGTAACCAGTAGAAAGAGGGCAGATGGTTCGACTGCCCTCTTTTTGCTATTCATTTAACATATAGTCTTCCCACTATTCTTCCAATAGTTGCATAATACTTGTTAATCACTCTTGACATCTATGCTCGCATTGCCTAATATTAGTATTATGCTAATATTAGTAATCTATTCATAGTGTGGCACTACAGATACTGCGGATAGCAGGTAAAAATTGGTAAGAGATCGATCCGTGTTGGAATCGATTTTGTTCAGTTCAAAAAGAAAGGAGCACAAATGCCGAAGACAATCGCCGAAATCAACGAAAAAATCCGTGCCAGGGAGGCAGTTGTGGTAACTGCCGAAGAGGTTATCGACATCGTTGAGAGAGAGGGTATGGAGAATGCCGCCCAGACTATAGATGTCGTTACCACAGGAACTTTTGGCCCAATGTGCTCCTCAGGTTGCTATTTCAACACCGGACATACAGAACCACGCATAAAACTCGGCGGTGGACGGGTATACCTCAATGATGTCCCGGTCTATACCGGGCTGGCTGCCGTAGACCTTTTCCTCGGCGCAACAGCCATTCCTGATGATGACCCCAGGAACCGAACCCACCCTGGCGATTTCAACTATGGTGGTGGTCATGTCATCGAAGAGCTGGTAGCAGGTCGAGACGTACGGCTTGTGGCTACTGCGTATGGAACGGACTGTTATCCGAGGAAGAAGCTTGAGACACTGATCAACATAAAGGATATCAACGAAGCAGTGCTATTCAATATCAGGAATGCCTATCAGAATTATAATGTAGCGGTGAATCTTTCTGACAAAGCTCTCTACACCTATATGGGAGTGCTTAAACCAAACCTGGGAAATGCCAACTACTGTTCCGCGGGTCAACTCTCACCTCTCCTCAATGACCCTTACTACAAGACCATTGGCATCGGGACCAGGATATTCCTGGGTGGTGGGATCGGTTATGTGGCGTGGCAAGGTACACAGCATAATCCTAATGTACCGCGGGGGGATAATGGTGTCCCCAAAAGGCCTTCGGGAACCCTGGCTGTAATCGGTGACCTGAAGCAGATGACACCGGAATGGTTAAGGGGAACAACCATGATCGGTTATGGCTGCACCATAACAGTGGGCATCGGAGTTCCCATTCCTGTCCTATCTGAGGAAGTCCTCAGCTATGCGACGGTGAGGGACCGGGACATACTCGCGCCTGTTGTGGATTATTCCCAGGCATACCCGCAGAGGAAACCGGACATCCTGGGAGAGGTCAGCTATGCCCAGCTCAGGACTGGACGAATAGAACTTCAAGGGAAGGAGCTGCCCACTGCTTCTCTTTCCAGCTATGCGAAGGCAGTGGAAATCGCAAATACCTTGAAAGAGTGGATACAGAAAGGTGACTTCATGCTCACTGAGCCTGTAGCGTTACTGCCTGGAGAGGAGTCGGGAATAACGTTCAAGTCCATTCAGGAACGACCGATAGCGGAGAGTTGATGAAAGGAAGCGATGAATCTATTCCAGGTTGTACTAAAAGATATAGCGCGCAGGAAACGCCGAATACTCTATGCGGCACTCGGCGTCACCATCGGCACAATGACAGTCGTTGGCACCCTCACAATAGCTGAGGCTGGAGAAGCGAGAATCTACAATCAACTGGAGAAATACGGCCCTAACCTGACGGTGATACCTGCGATTAGCAATTTGGATGTGGAGTTAGGTGACCTCAGTCTCGGCACCTTAACTGTTGGGGAGAACTATATCTCCGAGGAAGAGTTAGTCCGCATCAGGGATATAGCAGATAGTGAAATACGACGCGAGATGAATATCGAGGTTGAAGGAGACCTCGCAACAATTTCTCCGAGACTCTACATGAACACGGAGGTAAAGGGAACGTCGGTAACCGTAGTAGGGGTGAATCCGGAGGAGGAGTATAGCATCAAGACATGGTGGAGAATTCAGAAAGGCGCCTTTATGGAGCAAGAAGATCAAGCTCTCGCAGGGTCACTGGCAGCCGAGCTATTAGAGCTGGATATTGGCGACACCATTTCACTCAATGGTAGTGACCTGACCATAACCGGTGTATTGGAGGAATCGGGGGCGAATGACGATTATCAGATTTTCGTCCCTCTCGAGACAGTACAGAATGCATCTCATAAGGAAGGGCTCATCTCATCGATAGATGTTCGTGCCCTGTGCAATGCTTGCCCGGTGGAGATGATAGCCGAAGACATAAACCAGAAAATTGCAGGTGTTCGCGCAATTGCAGTCAAGCAGGTTGCTACTGCTGAAATGGGCATGATGGACAGGATAAACAGGTTTATGCTGGCAATAGCCGGCATAACACTGATTGTTGGTCTGTTCGGCGTCATCAATAGCACAATAGCATCGGTGCACGAACGAATCAGAGACATCGGCATAATGAAGGCAGTAGGAGCATCACGCAATCAGATACTCAGGATATTTATCTACGAGGCTATCATTATTGGTCTGGTAGGAGGTGTTTTTGGGTACATATGCGGAACGCTGCTGGCATATGCAATCGGCCCATTCATATTCGAGGGAACGTCCATAACTTATGTGGTTGTTTACCTGCCACTGTCATTGGCCATAGCTACGGCTATCGCTGTGGTCGCAGCCATTTATCCCGCATTCAGTACGAGCAGAATCAGGATCGCCGACTCGTTTCGGTCACTATAAGGTAGCAGACAATGTTGGAGATAAAGAATGTCACCAAGACCTATGGTGATGGCACAGCTAAAGTCATTGCCTTGAATAACATCTCCTGTACCGTCAATACAGGGGACTTCATTGCGATAATGGGGCCATCAGGAAGTGGCAAATCCACTCTCCTGAATATCATCGGTGGCTTGGATCGACTCTCCAGCGGCGAAGTGCTTTTAGATGGAATACGCGTAGATAACCTGAACGAAAACGACCTCGTTGATATCAGAAGGGGAAAGATCGCCTATGTGTTTCAGCAGTATCATTTGCTTTCATCTCTCACCGCTTTAGAGAATGTACTTCTCCCTCTTACGTTTTGTGGGATGAGTGCGAAAAATGGACAAGCCATGGAAATGTTGAAAATGGTGGGGCTTCAAAACAGGGCCGATCATAAACCCAGCCAGTTGAGTGGTGGGGAGCAACAGAGGGTGGCAATCGCAAGAGCACTTGTCAACAGTCCCTCGCTTATTCTGGCAGATGAGCCGACAGGTAATATGGATAAAAAAACGGGCCAGGAGATAATGAAACTATTCAGTAATCTCAATGAAGGGGGACGCACCGTTATCGTAGTTACGCATGATCTTGAGACTGCCAGGCATGCTCAGGGCATTATCACACTGGAGGATGGTCAGATTATCAGTATGACCCACCAGGAAAGGAGACAATAGATGTTCGGGAATCAGAACTACAACCGTATATCAGTGCCGGCGCCGTGGAGGGCTATTGCCTTTTTGGTGTTGCTACTCATAGTAGCAGTATCTGTCGTGGCGTGTAGCGGCACTCCGTCGCCCACACCCACCCCATCGCAGAACACAGGGGCAACGCTTTCGGGTTCGATAGAAGCAGCATGGATTGAGCCCCAGGTGGACGATACCATGGTCTCTATTCCAACGAATACAGTGGATACGAGCCGGAACGTCCACTTCAAACTGACCACCGAGGATGGCGATACCCATTATATGGCGTACACAGTGAATGGAATTGTCCATGTGAGAGCAAACGTTTGTCCTCCGTGCCGTTCAATCGGGTATTCTCTCGATGATGATGTACTGGTGTGTGACAGGTGCGCTACTGCGTTCAATGCCATGACTGGTGATGGAATTTCAGGGGCGTGTGTTGATTATCCTAAAGCACAGGTACCGTATGAAGTCATAGATGACACCATCGTGATGAAGAAATCGGATCTTATTGCTGCATACAAGGATACCCTTGCCCCAGGGTGGCCATGATATCCCCAAAAGAAACGAGGTATTGACGTAACATGAGTAGGGTACTAGCTGTTTGTACCAGTGCGACCAAGGGCGTCAGGAAGACGGACATCCGAGAAGGTTTCTTTGAGACAAACCACGGCCTTGTCGATGACGCTCATGCGGACGGTTCTTCCCACCGCCAGGTTAGCCTCCTCGCAATCGAAAGCATCGATAAGATGCGTAGTGCAGGATTCGATGTCAGCCCGGGAGATTTCGCGGAAAACCTGACTACTGAAGGTGTGGGTCTCGTCTCGCTTCCTGTAGGAACCAGGGTATCTGTTGGCGACGAAGTTATTCTTGAGATAACTCAAATAGGCAAGAACTGCCATACCGGCTGCGCTATCTTTCAGGAGGTAGGGAAGTGTATTATGCCCAGGGAAGGCGTGTTTGCCAGGGTAATTCGTGGCGGATACATTGCCACGGGCGACTCGATAGAAGTAGTGTAATAGTATGTTGTAGGGGCAGACCACCGTGTCTGCCCCTGTAAAATGAAATCTAGGGGCGAACCGATATGTTCGTCCCTAGCCTTTCGCACGATTGAAGTGCACGTCTGCAATATCGGCCTCTTGACAGATCCCTCGGCACAAGCATACAATCCAGTATAGTAGCGAATACTCATGCCGGTGTGCTAACATCGATAAGAACCCAATGGCGAACAGAACTGTGAACAATGCCGTCCCAGAAGGAGGGAAAATCATGAATCATAAAGTCGAACAAGGGTGGGGTCACCTTGCACACCATGGCTGTGGCGGTGAAGAGCACCATTCCCACGATTGTTTTTGCGCTCCCTGCCGGGAACCCGTGGATACTCCAACCAGGGAGGAAGCCATACGTCGGCTTGAAGAGTACCTCACGTATCTCAAGGCCGAAATTAAAGGGGTAGAACAGCGCCTCGCCGAGCTTCAGAAGGAGCAGGTATAGTCGCCGAAGTTCCCCGTGGTGTTCCCGGGTGCCTTTTCCCCCGCTACATTAGCCAGCCACCTGAGAGTAGCTGTTGTTCTGCTTTTTCTTCTCATGTGTTTCACCGACCTTGAGAGGTAGTGCATCGGGGCAACCATCTTGTATTCAGTCTCCCTGAACTTGCTCATTCTCCTGACATCCACGACCGTCTTGCCGTTATCCCTTGAAAGCGAGTAGAGTGAAGGCAACGTATCGAGACTCGCCATTACGTACGGCTACTTCGATCAGAG
>JAXHUK010000098.1:0-13889 GCA_034189725.1 Chloroflexota bacterium
GACGAATATCTTGCCGTCACCTCTCTCGCCAGTTCGGGCTTTTCTGACAATGGTATTCAGTGCCCTGCCCAGGTCCTCGTCGAGCACCACGACTTCGATCTTCACCTTGGGCAGAAACTCTACCTTGTATTCCCCTGCTCTCCATTGCAGGGTAATACCACTCTGGCGACCACGGCCACTCACTTCCATTGCAGTCATTCCCGTTATTCCCATCTCGGCGAGGGCTTCCCTGACAGGTTCCAGTTTCTCCGGACGAATAGTCGCTTCTATCTTTTTCATGGCACTATTCCTCCGTATGCCCGTTCACCATGTTGCGATATATCCAGTCCTACTACCTCCTCGTCCTCTTTCACTCTGAGTCCGATGGTGACATCGACCAGTTTGCCCAACACCCAGGTAGCACAAAAGGCAAAGCCAGCAACGGCAACCACACTGATGATTTGCTTGACGAACAGCATCCCACCACCCCAGAGCAGCCCATTCTCACCCCCTGATACTGCAGCACTGGCGAAAATTCCAGTGGCCAGCGCACCCCAAACACCGCCCATGCCATGCACCGCCCATACGTCCAGAGACTCGTCAATACCCCTCTTTGTCCTCCAGAGTATGCAGTAGTAGCCTATAACTGAGGATACTATACCGATAGGTATCGCAGCAATGGGATCAACGAAGCCGGCTGCGGGTGTAATCGCTACCAATCCGGCTACAGCTCCGGTAGCGATACCCAGCGCTGAGGGGCGTCGATAGACCCATCCCAGAATCATCCAGGTGACAGCGCCTGCTGCGGCGGAGAGATTGGTTGCGACGAATGCGCTGGAGGCCAATCCGTTGGCGGAGAGAGCGCTACCAGCGTTGAAGCCGAACCAGCCGAACCACAGGATACCTGCGCCCAGGATCACCAGAGGTATATTGCTGGGTTCCATCGGTTGTCCTTCCCTGAATCCTTTCCGCGGCCGAAGCAATAGCGCCAGTGCCAGTGCAGTCATACCGGCATTAATATGAACCACTGCGCCCCCTGCGAAATCGAGAGCCCCCAGCTTACCGAGCCAGCCTCCATCTCCCCAGACCCAGTGGGCAATCGGACAGTAGACCACGGTGAACCACAGGACGGCAAATAGCAGAAATGAGCTGAATTTGATCCGTTCGACCACGCCGCCAGTCCATAGCGCGACTGTGATAATAGCGAACATGCCCTGGAATGCCATGAAGGCGAGGTGCGGCACAGTTGAAGCATAAACATCGGAGGGTCCCTGTCCTACACCTCTGAGGCCGATGAAATCCAGGTTACCGATTATGCCACCCACATCGGGGCCAAAGCTCAGGCTGTAGCCGTAGAGCGCCCATAGAACGCCGACTACACCGAGGAGAACGAAGCTCATCGTGATGGTGGACAGCAGGTTTTTCTGTCTCACCATCCCTCCGTAGAACAGTGCCAGACCAGGTGTCATTAGCATCACCAGGGCTGATGACACCAGAATCCATGTTGTATCGCCAGCATCTATCATTTGCGACACCTCCTTTCACGGGCGTTCAGTCGCCAGTTTTCGGAATAACTTAAACTTAGATAATGCACACAGCTTTGTTTTTTGGCCTTTTGTAAAACCTCCAACAAATTGGAGGGCTAAGCAAGGTAATTAGCCTCTGAATTCATTCGGGGTCTATGGTAAATTCCCCATGCATTATCTGGGTTAAAACAAGCATTCACCGCAGAGAACAAGAGAACCGGAGCTAGTTTGCAGACTGGAGCGGGAGGTACTGTCAAACTATTGACCATAGGTCAGCCCCTGCGCTTTCTACGGTGAATGCTATCTTACATCGCTTGTCCCCGGATTGCTTACTGAGAATAATGGTAACCGGGAAATGTTACAAAAATATTACAAAACCGGTTCACCCCTTTCTTTAGTTCGGATGCGGACAGCATCGTCGATGGGCGCGATGAATATCTTGCCGTCACCTGTTTCTCCGGTAGTGGCAGCCTCGGCGATAGCATCCACCAGTTTTTCAACATCGCCCCCCCCTTCTAAAAAAAGATGGTAGCAACCGGATGTTTCGGGTGGATTACGTTTGTGTTAAATCCAGGTTACAGGATCGGCGAAACGAATAAGGTAGGAGTGAAGCAGGTGTATTCCTGTATCGGGGCATAGAGGGATGTCGCACTGCAAATATTGCGCCCTGCGACATGGGCGTGGAGCCAGGAATGGGATTTGATCCGAGAAGGCACCGAAGCCTCGATTCGGCTCACGTGGTATGACTATTCACAGGCAGGGATTGCCAAAGCGTGACACAACGGTTGGAGTGGATGCATATGTCACTCTTTGAACTTGTAGCCTATGTTCCGTACCGTTTCGATAAAGGAATGTGTGGGGTCTTCGATCTTGCTCCTCAGCCTCCTGATGTGCACATCCACTGTTCTGTCCCCGCCGAAATAGTCATCCCCCCAGATTTTGTTAAGCAGAGTGTCTCTGGTGAATACTATTCCCTTGTTCGTTACCAGGAGTCGCAGCAGCTCATATTCTTTAAATGTCAATGCTACCGGAATGCTGTCGATGATGACCTCGCATTTGGCCGTATCGATTACAAGGTCGCCGTGCTTGATTAACTCACTGCTATCGATACTTCTCGTTCGCCAGAGGACACGTTTTATCCGTGCTACTATTTCGTTGGGGTCCCAGGGATCGATGGCGAAATCGTCTATGCCCAGACCAGGTTCGAGGAGACCGAGTGCGTCTTTCGATACAAGCGCGATGACGGGTAGATGCCCCTCTCGCTTGATAGTTCGCAGCAGTTTGGGCAGGTCCTGAATGGCATATGTACTGGTGAGGTCGATGAGAACCGGGGGTGATTCCTGCTCCATAGCTTGCTCGACTGAATCCTCGCTGAAGGGGGTAATCGAGCAGGCGAAGCCTCTCTGGGCGAGTTCTGAAGTCAGTTCCCTTATTTGTCTGGTATCGTCTGCTATAATGAGCACGTTAAACAAGGTTGGCCGCCTGATTCAAGGTTAGCTATCCCACGTAATGCATGGGTAAGTTATTTTAGCCCCCGAATGAATTCGGGGGCTAAGTGTTTCGCTTTTCCTCCGCTTAGTCGCTCTACTGATCTCTACTCCGGTATTGCTATCTTGGTGAGGACTGCGAGTTTAACGGCACGTACCTTGCGATAGACCTCGCCGGGTGAGCGAAGATTACCGTCAACTGTAAGAAGATCACGCTCAATGGAGATACCGAACAACTCCTCATTCTTCTGCAGGTAGGGAAGGATTAGCTGCCAATCCTGCTCTGTGAGTTCTGCGAACTCGCCGCCATTGAGCTGTTGCTCCACGATCCTGTTATGGGGATCGCGTACAAAGATAGCTCCACCAGATGCTAACGAAAACAGGTTCGATCCGGGGTATGGGCTGGATTGCTCTCGAACATTTCCATGGTCGTCGAACTCGATGCCGTTGAGAATTACGAAGCCGCCACCGTTGTGGGGGTCTCCAGCCATAAACGACTCGGCGAGGAAATCGAGGCTGGTACCGTTGATGACCACACGAGGTCGACCTACCGCGTTGATCAGAGGTCTGCCTGCTGTGTTACCCATGATGTAGACCTCGCCTCCCTTGGCGCCGTACATGAATGTCTGGCCAACGTCGCCGTGTACCACGAGACGGCCTCTCTTCATGATCTGGCCGATCTGGTCCTGTCCGTTGTCGTGGACATGGATTTCCATACCGTCGATCCCTGAGGCGATATAGTCTCCGGAGCTACCGTAGATGTCAAAGCGTACACCTTCCGTCTGGGGGCCGAAACCGCATCCATGGAACCGCTGCCCTTTGAGGCCGTAGACAATGAATCGTTTCCAGCCAAGTTCATGGGCGGTGACTGCCAGGCGAGCATCACAATCATCGCCCTCCTGGGGAAAGGCGTGACTGTAAATTACGAGAATGCTCTCATTACCTTGAGGTGCTCTGATATCGTTCCGAGAATCCCAGTCAATTCGCGCGAACCGACTCCCACTATAGGAGGAGATGGCTGGTACGGAATCGAGGATGTTATCGATACTACTACGTATGAGTTGGACGACAGAGCTACGTCTCATAGCAACACAGTCATAGTGTCGGTCGTTGAGCATTGAGAGCAGTGCCAGGGCGTTCTCTTTAGCGTTGTCACTCGTAGCGGCACTGTTTTCGATCTCTCCGAGCAGCCAGCGGAATTCATTGAGGTGCCATGACCAGAGGGCTGCTGTGGCGGTTCTGAATGATTCCTGTATATTCCCTGCTGCACTATCGCTCTCGATCTGTTTAATTACCTTGTTGCCATCTGCTGGGGGTTGGGGTGTTGTGTCCGTGTTTATCCTGTATTCTCCTTGTGGCGCAGCGATGGGCTTTCCAAATTTGTCCGCACAGGTGAGCGAACAGGCACCGTTATTTTTGCTGACCGTGAAGCTAAACGCTCCTCCGTCTGTATAGCTTCCACCCCGTGCATTCCAATAGCGATCGGCTACAGGTCGAAAACGCGGGTCTTCTTGAGATAGTGAGTGAAGCGTCGCATCGATGGCCTGCTTCTCGGAGGCAATCAATCCTATGCTGGCGTCGCCCTCCTGAAAGGCGAATACCTGGGGGCGGAGCATAGCCGTATCGGTAATCCCAATGAGGTTGAACATATTCTCATCAGGTTTGCTCTGGGCAATGATGAAAAACCAGGGGCCATCGGGCGAGCCATGGATGTGTTGCGACTGAATGAGTTTATAGATGCGCTGCTTCTCAGCAGAGAGCTGGTCGAAGTCAAGCTCGGTTGTGGGAGCCAATGCCTCGATCACATACTCAGATGGATATTTGTAAACCCTGCTCCAGAGGTCGAACAGCAATACCGAGACCTCGGTGTCGGTGAGGAATTGGGGCGCAATGTTGTGCTGAAGAAGGTACTCGGTGACGCTGTGGTAGTTGGCGAAGTCACCGTTATGCACCAGGGCTTCGTTCATGCCGATGAAGGGGTGTGAGCCGGCGGGGTGCCATACGCGGCCCTTGGTAGGATAGCGCTGGTGCGCAATCCAGACTTGTGCCTGGAGGTCTTCGAGCCCGTAATATTGCACGACGTGTTCCGCAAATCCCACTACCTTGAAGATCATAAGGTCACGAGCGTGGGAAAGTACGAACGCCTGCTTGTCACCCAGTGCAGCATAGCAGTGCTGGTTGAGCTTGATACTGTTTTGATAGATGAATTCGTCTTCGATATCCCGCTCTGGCATGCTCGAAAAGCCGTTTGCCTCGGTGAAGTTCCGAAGCGATTCTTTGCGTGCCCGTACGAAGTATCGTACGATGTCTGGCGGTTTCACCGGAAGGCCCAGTTCTCGCCAATCGGTTACAGGCTCGACCTTCGTCTTGTGCTTTACCATAAGGTCGGGGTTGATGAAATGTTGCTCGACGTCGGCTATGGCCTCGGAATCGAGAAACGCGATCTGGAGGATGTAATCGTCTCTCAGCGTTGCCTTATCGACGCCGAGTTGCTCGTGGTTCAGACAGGCGCAGGCAATTCCTCCCCCTTTGCCGTTTCCCCGATTGTGCATTTGTATAGATGGCTCGAAAATGTGACGTCCTCTGATAGGGACGTTTGCCGCAAACCCGACGACGCCACATCCACCCTCTTCGGCTGATTTCTCCTGGGGGGTGTCATGCATCGGTGAATGCAACTTTCTGCGTGAATCGATGATCAATTTTGCAGAGCCGTTGTTGACTGGTTCTATGAGTCTCATGTTCATTGCTTTCTACTGCTTGTTGTTATTTGTGAGAGGTTGCTAGCTCGCCGGGTGTTGGCGAAGTTTTGTCGATGTAATCCTGATGGCGCAGGAGATCAGCTCTCCCTACGAGTTCCTGAATGCTTTTCATCCCGAAGCGCCAGAGGATCTCCTGGAGTTGAATAGCATATGAATGAAAGAGATTGATAAGGCGCTGTGTTGCCCATTCGGAGCTAAAGGAGGTCGACAGCTCGGTATCGGTGGTGGCAATACCTCGCGGACAGCCGCGCCCGCTTTCACATCTTCCGCAACGGATACATTCGAGCGCCACCATTTCGGAGGTTGCAATTACCACGCCGTCAGCGCCGAGCGCTATAGCCTTGGCAACGTCCCATGCAGAGCGTATTCCTCCCGAGGCGATAAGTGTCATCTGATCGCGGATACCTTCATCGACGAGGAACTGATGCACCTTGGGTATGGCGTACTCGATGGGCATGGCGATGTTCTTTTTAGCGATATCAGGAGCAGCACCGGTTCCACCATAGCTCCCATCGATGTGGATGATGTGCGCACCTGCATAGTAACTACCCACAGCCACCATGTCTACATCGGTAGGGGTTGAAACCTTAACGGATACCAGGGCTCGGGGATTGATGCTCTTGATCCAGTCTACATGCTTCTTATGGTCTTCAACAGAATAGACCGAATGGAACGGGAATGGTGAGAACAGGGCATTTCCCTCGACCGACTCCCGTATTTTGGCCACCGCCGCTGTTACCTTATCTCCTAACAGGTGGCCACCTAATCCCGGTTTTGCACCCTGGGCGTATTTGAACTCGACTATAGGAGTTCTTTGAATGGTCTCTTCCCGGACTCCAAATAGTCCGGTAGCAACCTGGGTAATAACATTGTCTGCATAGGGGGCCAGTGCATCGGGGTAGCCGCCCTCTCCGGTGCAGGTGAATGACCCGAATACCCTGTAGGCTTTAGCTCGCGATACAATAGTAGCGAGGCTGATTGCACCAAAGCTCATGCCACCGCCGTATACAGGAAATCCGATCTCGACCGGAGGTCTGTTGTCGTCAGTCCTTCGGTTCAGAGGTATCGATAAATCAATGTCTCTCGGTTTGATGTCGGGGTTGGGAAGCGTCCCCGGGAATGCGAAGTCAATGCGGTCAAACCCACCACCAGAGGCACCGACACGGTATTCGAGGCCGTTATCCGGCGGCCTACCTGTCTCGGCCTGCAGCCACGTGCTGACGATGAGATCAGGGGTCCAGCGGGGGTCGCCAAAGGTTTCCCATACGGGATCAAGGCTCACTCTAATAGCCTGCTGGGGGCAGGTATCTGCGCAAAAGCTGCTGTTTTTCTGGCATACTCCGACACCTACACAGAGGTGAGACCTGGGATGCGCCATAAGGCTGCCGGCTTTCACGTGCACCCCGTAAGCACAGACCTCGGCACACTTGCCGCAGGCTATACAGACATTGGTTCTGACGACCCTGTACTTGGGAAGTTTGTTTCTGTATCTTGAATGGCAAATGTTGAGCAATCCCTCTGTCTGGGGGAATGTCCACGATACTGGTGCGGGGAGGAGTGGCGGTTTATCACCCGCTGCCACAACGCCAGTGCCGGGATTCTCAGAGGGGGATGCTGCCCCAATCCGTTTGCCGAAAATCGGTGCGAAGTTGTCATCCTCCAGGTCATCGAACAGCATTGCTCTGCCGGTCTCTCCTCTCAACCTGCGGACCTCTCTTATTCCCATAGCTCCCATTACCTCGATGAGCTGGGAGTGCCATGAGCCGATGAGATTGACGATCCGCTGCGCACCGTACTCCACCGGCATTGTATCCAGGTGAACCGGGCATTCGGTACCGTTGCCGCACTCACTGCAGAGTCGACATTCCAGGGCGGCCATGAGGGCGATATCGATACCCACGCCGTCCACACCGCAGATAATGATCTTGGCCACATGTTCAGCCATGGCGATGCCACCGGATACGAACAGTGTGACACGGTCGCGAATCGATTCCTCGACCAGTCGAAGATGGACCTCGCGAACCAGGTTGGTAATGAAATCGTTCTCCCTTGTGCCCAATCCTCTTCCTTGAGGACTGGCCTGGAGGTGAATGACCTCCGCTCCCGACCTGGTGAGCCGGGATGCTCGCTCTGCCGCATGTTCGTCGAGTGGCAGACGAATCGATGTCACTATGGTCGGTTTGTGCTCTTTGATCGTGCCTACTGTGTTCATAACATCGTCCGCATAGGCGATCTCCACAATTGGAGCGCCGTCGATAGCGGATGCGGAGTCCCTGGTGTGGTCGAACTTCACCACCAGATTCTTGCTATATCCACCGAGGTATCCCTGGGATTCCTCGTAGCGGGCGACCGCGAGCGTATCGAGGTTAGTGGCTGCTCGTACGATAGCTTCTCGGACAGGCCTGCTCTCGACGTCGAGGGGGGGGATATCCAATATGATAGGTATAGGTATTTCCAAAGAGGCTGGGGGCTCGTTCAGCAAATGCCCGTCAGGGCCGAATTCGAGCCTCTCAGGTCTCCTGCCCACGTCGATTAATGTGCTGATGTACTCTCTGCCGTGGATGCCATCGCGAGTCGGTCGCACGATCTCCGACATATCTGTCCACATTTGGTCGAAGCCAGGGCCATGAAACATGCCGCGATATCCTGCTCCCGAAACTGGAATCTTACCTGTTTCCGCCTGATTCCATATCTGCCCGATGAGAGCAGGTCGCCAGTAATCATCGCCGAGCGCTTCGAAGCGTAAATTACGCGTCCGTGACAGGATATTGGCCTTGCATTCCTGTACACAGCGCATGCATCCCGCACACTCGGAGTCACCGGTATCGAGGACCTCCTGGGCGTCGAATGTACGACCACGGTAGACATTGTAAACGCAAGCGGAATATTTGACGCAGTTTCTGCAATGCAGGCACTTGTTGACCTCGATTGAGCAGTATTCCGGGATCGGCTCGAATCTTGGCGGCAGCGACTGGATATTTACATGATATTTCTTTGGCATTTTTTCTCACCTAGTTGATTTCATGGGATTCTGGCCTAGCAGGAGAACTGCGTCAGCTCGCTCTTTGGCGGCGGCCATGATTTCGTTGGCCGAGAAGCTCTGTCCCTGGACTATACCTAAACGCTCTCCATGCATACCTGCTTCGTCAAGGAGAGCACGTGCCTGATTGAGGCGGTTTTGAGCCCGGCCGCTTCCGATTTGAAATTGGCATTGTTTCTGGGGACAGGCCATCACGACAATCCCATCGGCTCCCTTTTCGATTAGCTTAATAAGGTATCGTGTCTCAATTTTACTGCTGCAGGGCATCATGACAAAGCGGGCTTTAAATCCAGGGCCTGCTTTCGCTCCCTCAGACAGGTGGTCCTCGCTGGCTAAACTATGCCCGCAGTAGAGTACCGTTATCTCAGGCTCAAAGGAATCGCTCATTTGCTGCTATATACCTCCAATTATCACAATCATAGTCTGACAGGAACACCTTTTTTATCGAGAAACTCTTTTACTTCGCAAATGCTGAAGGTGCGATAGTGAAATATACTTGCCGCAAGGACAGCATGCGCCTTGCCCTGTTCAAAAGCTTCGTAAAGGTGCTCCAGATTGCCGGCACCTCCACTGGCGATGACTGGCACAGTGACAGCCTCGCTGATAGCGCGGGTCAACTCCAGGTCATAGCCTGTTTGCTGTCCGTCTTCATCCCAACTGGTGAGAAGTATTTCCCCGGAACCACAGGCGACTGCCTGTTTTGCCCATTCAACGGCGTCGAGTTCAGTGGGTTTTCGTCCTCCGTGGGTGCACACAATCCACCTGGGATTTGCTGAGTTTTCAATCCGTCTTGCATCTATGGCAACTACAATGCATTGGGAGCCGAAACGTTTGGCCCCATCTGTAATGAGCTGAGGATTGAATACCGCCGCAGTATTTATGGATGTCTTGTCGGCCCCTGCTTCAAGCAGTTTTCGCATATCTTCGGTGCTGCGAAGTCCTCCACCTACTGTAAGAGGGATGAAAACCTGCTCCGATACACGCTCAACGACGTCTATCATGGTTTCACGTTCTTCAGGTGTAGCACCGATATCCAGAAATACAAGTTCATCGGCACCCTGCGAGTAATAGAAGGCGGCAAGTTCTACAGGGTCACCTGCATCACGGAGCTGGGTAAAGCTCGTCCCCTTGACAACTCTGCCAGCGGTCACATCCAGACACGGTATAATTCTCTTTGTTAGCATCTGATACAATTACTCCATAAAAATCAGTAACTTCCTGGGCTCCTGTCGAGCATCGTTTCCTTCAATCACGTACTGTATCTACTTCTCGGCACCTGCCAGTTTCAGGAAGTTGGAGTACATCTTCAGTCCATATTCGCCACTTTTCTCAGGGTGGAATTGGGTTGCTACTACATTATCCTTTATTAACATGCTGCATAGAGATACACCATATTCTGTGGTGCCTGCTATAACCGATGTGTCTTCAGGGTCTGTGTAATAGCTGTGAACGAAATAGAAATTGGCCTCATCGGGAATGCCATCGAATATGGGGTGAGCAATTATCTGCTTGACCTGGTTCCACCCCATGTGAGGTACGGTGATACCCGAAGGCAACCTTTTGACCCTTCCCGGAGTTATTCCCAGGCAGTCATGCAAACCACCCTCCTCGGTAACTGAAAGCATAATCTGCATTCCTATACAGATGGCGAAGAATGGTCGTCCCTGACGTATCACCTGCTGGATAGCTGTGGACAAACCTGTCTCATTCAGGCTGCGCATCGCATCACCAGCGGCACCGACGCCGGGCAAGAACACGATATCAGCATTGAGTACATCATGTGGCTCGTGGGTTATCGTAGGTTGGTAACCCAGCAAAGACAGGGCATTGGTGACGCTTCGGAGATTTCCTGCTCCATAGTCGATTACTGCGATCATTATTTGCTCTTTCACGTTAAATACAGTGACATATCAGTATAGCATAGCCCAACGACATATTTCACGCTCTGCACAAGGGTTATAGATGACGAGGACGCGAATCGGGGGATTTTTATCGCTTAGGGATCTTGAGTTTTTTGGACATCGTGGGACATTGCAGGGTATGAGATATAGTGTAGACTGCAGATATTGCAGAGGAAGTCATCATTGTGATCATAATCAAATTTGGACATCACCCCTTGTTCGACGGCAAGCGGAAACCGTTTACCGCATATTATATATTAATCGCTTTCGCTATATAGTGTCAATTATTGCTGGTAGCCCTATATGTTATAACCTATCCAGAATCCCTTGTAAATCGTCAAACTCTTTAATATATATCTCTAGCGGTATGGTTTTGCCGGATATATCGATAGCCCAATTCCCTTGCTGGGTTATGACCACTATTCCGATTGGTTCTTTCGAGCACTGAATCATAATACCCTTTGTTTTTCTGGCATGATGTATTCGTACCGTTTCACGTTCCAAAGGGATTATAGTCGTTTCACCGACGGATATGGGTGTGCCGACGCGCGACTTTTTCATTTTCGACGAGCCACCACCATTGCTTTGATCGCTCTTATAGTTGTCACGGAAAAGACGAGGCGAACGACGGGCCCTGCGAACTGGATGGGGAACACCCGTATATCACCGGTTAAATACCCCTGGAGACAAAGTTGTTCGAAGTCGGGCTGAATCTCGATTTCCATCAATGAGCATGACCTCCCGTAGACCATCGCGGGCGCTATTGCGCCGAAAAGGAGCCCTGTGTCAGCAGGGTCCCACAGCCCGTAGCGGAGGTTCAGATTCAACCTGTGTATTCTCACCAGGCGTATGGAGTCTATGACAAACCTGAGAATCTTACGCGGAAATCCTCTGGTCTGTACCATTGCAAGCATGCTCCTGGTGTTTTTCCTACGCTTGTTCCATTGCTCTCTTTCGTGCTCATCTCCCATGACCTGCCGGGCCTTGCCGAATATTCTGGTGGCGGTGGCCCTGAGGTTGGTTGCTTCTTCTGGTTTCTCCGGTTCCGCTTTCTCTTTCTTACGCCTGATATCTCTCCCCACCAACCCAAAGAGCCACCTCACCGAGATCCTTAGGTGGAAGCCGGTGTCTCTCTCGACGTGAAAGACCAGATCAACTGGAATTGCAAGCAAGAGCAGAATGCACAGGAATACTGCGAATAGTATCCCCAGGATTAAAGCGAGGACCCACACGCTTTTCTATTCTTCCTTCTTCTTATCCCAGCGTTTTTCTATTGCCTTGCTGAACATCTCTCCGGCTTTTTCCATGGCAGATGCCATGCTACCCATGATAGGCTCTACCTTAACACCCTGGCTATTGACTATGATGATAGCGACAGGTTTAATTCCACCCCCGCCACCGGTTCCACCGCCGCCTTCACCCTTTGAATCCTTCTCGCCCCTGCCGCCGCCGGCCCCGAAGCCAAAACCGATATTGACGAGAGGGATTACGGTATTGCCCTCGATGGTCATTGGGTCTCCTACTACTGATTTTGTGCTCAGTAGCCTTTCGATTTCCGCCATTGACGCCTTTACCAGTTTCTCAACGTCTTCCATGACGCCCTCCCTGTTTTTTTATTTATGTTGGGAATACTCCTGTGAAAACAATTGCCTCGTGGTGATCAATAACCCTGTAAATATCCCAGTTATAGTAAGTTTACCTGGGCCAGGGTGTGCCATGTGTGGTTACAGGCCTGCTTTAAGAGAAGTGATTGTATCATCAGGGATTTCGCACCTGACTAACTCTAGGTTAATACTCGATAAAGGGATTGTCAATTAGTAATCGATATGCTGAAAAATGTATTTTGATTTATACACCGATTTTCATACAGGGAAGCTGCGGCATGTATATATTGTGTGCAGTCGTTGGGATGCTTGACAATAGAAATGGGTACTGCTATAAGTATAAATGAAAAACGTTTTCATTTATACTTTGTCGAGACCTGCCGTTCCATTTCGCCAACAATAAATAAGAAAACCAAATTATTTGCCGGAAAAGAGCCAGGAAAGGCTGGATTAAATCTCCAGGTTCAATTAGCAATACAGGTTTGTATCACTAAAGGCATACTACGATGGGATCAGTTGAGAAGAAAATAGCTACTATCATGAGGGAGCGCGGTTACAAGCTCACGCCTCAGAGGCTTGCAGTGCTGAATGTCGTTGTTGATAGCGAGGATCATTTGACGCCTGCAGCCATTTACGATAAGGTACGCCACAAGCACGGTGCTGTCGGACTGGTTACAATCTATCGCACACTTAATATGCTTGATGATCTGGGACTCATCTGTCAGGTTCATGGCCATGGCGATAACCGAAGCTATCTGATAAGGAGGCCTTTGGAACACCACCATCACCTGGTTTGTTCTGAATGTGGCAAGGTTGTCGACTTTACGGGTTGTAACCTGTGTGAGTTGGAGCGAAGATTGTCTGAGGAGACGGGCTTTGAGATAGATAGCCATATTCTTGAGTTCGCAGGACATTGCCGGAACTGCCGGAATAAAGCAGTGAAGCAGGATGTGCAGATGCTGCACGCCGTTCCCGAGTAAACAGCGTATCGGCTAGCTGCTACACATAAGGGGGTGTGTGGAATATGAATAGCTATCGAGAAATAAAGGCGCTCTCGATTGTTTTGTCGCTGGTGGTTATCATTGCATTGCTCGTTTTGAGCGTAGCCTGTTCACAGGAAGAGGATGCGGTAGACACTATCGGTGTCGTTGTCACGATACCACCACTGGCAGAATACGTTGAGAGCGTTGGCGGGGAAAAAGTTGATGTGACGGTGATGGTACCGGCAGGAGTGGAACCTCATACCTACGAACCGACTACAGGACAAATGGTGGCGGTGAGTGAGGCTGATGTGTATGTGAAGGTCGGTTCAGGTATAGAGTTTGAGGTGTCCTGGATGGATAGAATCATTGAGCAGAATAAAGATATGCTGGTTGTTGATTGCGCAAAAGGTATCGACTTGATAGAGATGGAGCATGACCATGGGGGAGAGGAATATGACCATGAACAGGAAGAGGAGGGCGATGTTCGTAATGGCAAGGATCCTCACATATGGCTTTCTCCAAACAACGCAATGACAATGGTAGAAAACATTTGCAGCGGATTGGTGCAGTTCGATTCTGAAAATGAACCCTATTATGTGCAGAACAGGGA
>JAXHUK010000099.1:0-14960 GCA_034189725.1 Chloroflexota bacterium
AGAAAAAGTTGAACAGAATAACAGGAGTGGAAAAAGTGCTCTGCCCTCCTTTTATTCTGTTCAACTTTTTCTTCATCGCTGTGACCAACTCCGTAGCCTCGGCCATGTTGGTATTCATCTTCCAATTTCCTGCTATTATCGGGATTCGCATGAACTGTCCTCCTTAAGCACCGAATTTATCTAGTTTAAGCGCGTTGCCCATTAGTAACGGCATAATCGACACTGCAGGAATTCTTCCTAAAGCGCCGATTGAACAGGCTTTCTCTGAAAACGATTGTACACTATCGGGGCGGCACCATTTGGAGTAGAGAATGACGGGAACCGCATGCCAGCTGTGTCCTTTCAGCATTGCCGGTGTCGAGTGATCGCCGGAGACCGCGATAACATCTGGTTCAAGCTTGGTTATCATGGGTAGCAACGTGTCGACTTCTTCCAGAATACGAACCTTGGAATCGAAATCGCCGTCTTCACCGGCGGAATCGGTTTTCTTCACATGGACAAAGAAGAAATCGTAGTGAGCGTGATGTTGGCTCAGTGTGGTGAATTCATCTTCGATACTGACACCGGTATCAAGCACATTCATTCCTACGAGCTTGGCCAGCCCGCGGTACATGGGATAGGCGGCTATTGCAGCGGCGTTCAACTTGAATATCTCAGACATGGTAGGCAGGTTGGGATGCTGGGAGAAGCCGCGTAGCAGCACCATGTTGGCAGGATGATGATTGGCTAGCAGTATCTTTGCTTTTGCGGCGAACTCATTAGCTAGCCGAGCCACTTTTTGTGCCGCAGGAGATAGTGGCATCACGGCCTGCGGTGCTTCTCCTGTTCTCTGGGGATCTGAATCGCTTACGTCACCTCGAAGTTCATCACCACGGAATACTATTGCAAAGCGGTGTTCTCGTACCGGCAGGACATAAAGCTCGGCACCATCGAGTGTTATACCGCTCAGCATCGTGCACAATTCAGCGTTTACGTCGTTCGATATTCGACCGGCCCTGCGATCGGTGATCAGCCCATTGTGGTCTATGGTGCAGAAGTTCCCTCTGGCTGCGACATCACCTGCCCTTACGTCGAAGTCGATACCAAGCACTTCCAGGATTCCACGCCCTACAGTGAATTGCAGTGGGTCATAGCCGAAGAGGGCGAGGTGGCCGGGACCGCTGCCCGGGGTAATACCGGGAGATATGGGATCACTCATACCACAGATACCCCTGCTTGCCAGTTGGTCGAGGTTGGGGGTGCGTGCGGTTTCAAGCTCTGTCTTGCCGGTCTCAGGGGCGGGCAGGCCACCCAGGCCATCGATTACCAGGAGCACGATCTTGGTCGGCGACTGCTTTGCCAGCGTTTTAATTATATCCAGGCTAATCATCTATATTCTCATATTCCTTTTCAGTCAAGATGCCTGTCCTCTGCTTCAGGCTGAGGCAGAGGACAGGCTATCGACTTCGGTTTCAGGATGGCATGTACAACAACCTGCTCATACGTTCATTTATCTTGAAGTGCTGCTACACCGGGCAGCGTCTTGCCCTCAAGGAACTCCAGTGCAGCCCCGCCTCCTGTGGAGACATGGCTCATTTTATCTGCCAGGCCAAGCTCCTTCACTGCCTCAGCAGTGGAGCCGCCACCGATGATGGTGGTGGCTTCGAGGTTCGCCAATCGTTGCGCCACTGCCTCGGTACCGTGGCGGAACTCTGCAAACTCAAATACACCCATTGGGCCATTCCAGATAACTGTCTTGCAGCTGGCAAGCTCTCTGGTGAAGTTCTCGATAGATTGTGGGCCGATGTCCATGACGTAAGAATCATCAGGTATATCATGCACGGATACTATTTTACAGGGGATGTTGCCGGCAAAACTCTCGGCGACGATAACATCAACAGGGAGTAGCAGCTTGACCCTAATCTCAGCAGCCCTCTCCATAAGCCCGCGGGCGAAGTCGAGTTTATCTTCCTCGACCTGTGATTTTCCCACCTCGTGGTTTTGAGCCTTGAGGAAGGTACAGCACATGCCACCACCGATCAGTAAAACGTTTAATTTCGGCAGGGTATTTTCCAGGAGCCCCAGTTTGTCGCTTACCTTAGCACCACCGGTGATTGCGGCGAAGGGTGGAACAGGATCGGTCAGTGCTTTGCTCAGGAAATCGATTTCTTTCTCCATGAGCAATCCAGCTACTGCGGGAATATAGTGGGCAATACCTTCTGTAGACGCATGGGCGCGGTGGGCAGCACCGAAGGCGTCATTGACATAAATGTCTGCCAGTTGAGAAAGGGCTTTGGCGAAGTCGGGGTCATTGTTCTCTTCTTCGGCGTGGAAGCGGAGATTTTCCAGCATAAGAACTTCACCCTCATTCATGAGGGAAACTGCCTTTTCCACCTCTGAGCCTATACAATCTTGCGTGCTTGTTACAGGTATCTTCAGGAGTTCTGATAGACGCTTTGCCACTCGAGCTAGACGTAAATCCTCGACGACCTTACCCTTGGGGCGCCCGAAATGAGAGCAGAGGATTATCCTGCATCCTTCATTGAGCAGATAGTTCACAGTAGGCAGTGCCTCGCGGATACGGCTATCATCGCTGATAGTATTGTCTTCTACGTTGAGTGGGACATTGAAATCAACCCTCACCAGCACTCTTTTATTTCTTATATCAATATCACGGACGGTTCTTTTATTCACTATTTCCCCTTCCTCGAAGCGGTTTCCAGTTTTTCTTTAATTTCCTTCACTTCAGATACTGCTTGAGGAGCGACATCGAAAGGACTTATGCCCTTGCGATCGGCTTCAATAACCTGTGGATTGTGACTAATGAACCCCAGCACCTCAAACTCGGGGAGATTGTCTATTATAAACTGGCGGTCAGCATCGCTGGTGATCTTATTACCTACAACGTAACATTTCTTAATACCGATATCATTTGCCAGTTTCTTCACAACTCGCGCGGTATCAAGGCTTCTCATACCTGGCTCTACCACGGATATAAACGCATCCACCGCCTCTGCTGTCGCCCTCCCCAAATGCTCAATCCCGGCTTCCATATCTACGATTACTATCTCATTTGCCCGTAGAAAAAGATGGTTCAGCAAGCTTTTAAGCAGGGCACTCTCGGGGCAGATGCAACCACTGCCACCCTTCTTCACTGTGCCCATAACGAGCAACTTTACCCCGTCTTTATTGAATGCGAAGCGGTCGGGGATGTCATCAACCTTAGGATTGAGTTTGAAGAATCCCCCAATGGTGCCGGGTGTCCCCCCGGTTCGCTCCTGTATCAATTCCTCCATACGTGCGATGGGGATGATAGTGCTCAGTTCCTTTGCTGATATACCGAGAGATGCTCCCAGATTAGCATCGGGATCGGCATCTATAGCCAGAACCGTATGACCTTCAGCGGCATAAAGCTGGGCTAAAATGCTGGACAACGTCGTTTTGCCTACTCCACCTTTACCTGTTATTGCCAGTTTGGGCATTTTGCGCTCCTTATACATCCGTCATGGATTTATTTACCCATGCCCTGATGGTTTTATACTTGTATGCTCTTTCGCCTTGTGCTCCAAAATCAGCCATGTAAACACGACAACTACAATTATACAACGGCTTAGCGCAAAGTTCTATGTTATCATGCCTACCAGTCTGGATTTTGCAGAGGTTACCGATCAGTATTCGCGATTTAGTAAACGGGTAGCGATTGCCTCAAGCTGATTCGTGGCTTCACTGGATAACTCAAGGGAAGCCAATTCCGAGAGCGCTTGTTGGTGATACTTCTTGCTCATATCTTGGGCATAGCTCTTGGCATCGAGTTCATTCAATCCCTGCAAGACATCTGTTACGTCAGCATCATCGATTGTTTCCTGTTCATAGATGTGGCGCAAGCGCTTTCTGTTTGCTACTCCTGTGTTCTGCAGAGCATAGATAACAGGCAGGGTCTTTTTCCGCATTTGTATATCAGAAGCGCTTGATTTGCCTGTCGTATTCTCATCGCCCCAGATACCCAGGATGTCGTCCTGTATCTGGAACGTCATTCCCAAATCATGGCCGAAGTTGCCCAGGTGCTCAATCGTTGAACTATCATCTGTGGCTATGAGGGCGCCGATTTCCAGGGAGCAACGGAAGAGGGCAGCGGTCTTACCGCTAATCATAGATAGGTAGTCGTCTGTAGTGATATCAAGGCTGTTTTCGTAGCTGATATCTCTATACTGGCCTTCACAGAGCTTGAGGCACGCTTCGTTCAAGAAACCGGCAGCACGTACTACCTTCTGGGGTGGTGTTTTTGTCTCCTCAAGACGAAGTAGAGATGATTGCGCCAGGGCATACATACCATCACCGACCGTGATTGCCTGGGGCATGCCCCAGATGTGCCAGACAGTTGGTCTTCCTCTACGCTCGATGCTTGAATCCTGAATGTCATCGTGGATCAGGGAGAAATTATGTAACAGTTCGATAGCAGCCGCCCCGGGGAGTGCCTGTCGCCAGACTCCTCCGAGTAATTGGCATGCAAGAAGGCACAGGATAGGGCGCAGTCGTTTTCCTTTTGCATTCTCCTGGGGGTTGCCACGCTCGTCAATCCAGCCCATGTGATAGCACATCATTTCGTAGAGGGGTAGCGGTGTTCTAAGCACATGTCGTTTTAGTTCAACCTCTAGCTCGGGCTGAAATTGCTGCCATATCTTTTCAAGTTCTATCATTGTAGCAATACCTGGTAGTAAAGCATGATGTCAGGATTTCAAGATGTTTACGATTTACTCACTATTGGGGGGAGTGGCGTCTATTACTATTAAACTTACTATTTATCGTCCGATATTCGTAGCATGAGGGAGGGAGGCAAGTTCAGGAAAGAATGACAGGACGCGATGTGCTATTCCTTCGGCGTCGAGGTCATGGTTGGCACGGAGCACCTCTTGCTGGCCATGTTCGACGAATTCGTCATCGATTCCTATGCGCAGGACGTGTGTGTCGCCAATACTTGAGACTAATTCAAGTACTGAGCTACCGAAGCCTCCGGCGATAACGTTTTCTTCAACGGTAACAAATCTTCGTGTTTTACTCGCCAGGCCCAGGATAAGGTCGACGTCCAGAGGCTTGGAGAAGCGGGCATTAACGACGCCGCAGCTAATACCCCTATTGTTGAGAAGTGTGGCCGCTTCCATGGACGGGGCTACGGTGGACCCAATTGCGATGATATTGACGTCGCTTCCCTCTTTTATGACTTCACCTTTCCCAATGGGCAACTCGTGAAAATGTTCATCTATAGGCACGCCAAGACCACAACCACGAGGGTAGCGAATAGCCATGGGGCGCCCAGCTTTTATTGCTGTATAGAGCAAGTGTCTCAGTTCGTTTTCGTCGCTGGGTGCAGCTATCACCATATTCGGAATACATCTCAAGAAAGAGAGGTCGAAAGTACCCTGGTGGGTTTTACCGTCTTCGCCGACGATGCCTGCTCGGTCGAGGGCGAAGACCACAGGCAATTCCTGGATGCATACATCATGGATTATCTGGTCGAATGCCCGTTGCAGGAATGTGGAGTAGATAGCTACAATCGGCACATAGCCCTGGGTGGCGAGGCCAGCAGCGAAGGTTACCGCATGTTGCTCGCAGATACTGACGTCAAAGACACGCTCCGGGAATTCTGCAGCTACTGGATTCAAACCGGTTCCTTCCATCATTGCAGCACTGATTGCTACGAGCTTCTCGTTTTCTCTGAAGAGTTGCAGCATGGTCTGTCCGAAGATGGTGCTAAAGGAAGGCACATTGCTCTTGATAGCGCTCCTGGCTGATATGCCATGAAACTTGATGCAATCATCCTCAGCGGGCTCGTATCCCTTTCCTTTTGTGGTGACAACGTGGACGAATACGGGGCCACGGGTGTAATCGCGTGCTTTGGCCAGGGCCTCTTCGAGTTCAGGTATGTTGTGGCCATTAACAGGCCCGATGTATCTGAAGCCCAACTCCTCCCATATCTGAGTTGGCAGAATCATACCGGTAAAGCCACTTTCCAGCTGTCGCATTCCTTTCCATACAGTTTTCCCCCCGGGCATGATCTCGATCAGGCGTTCTGCTTCCTCTTTAGCTCGATGATACCGCGGATCGATTCTGATCTTACTCAATGATCGGGACAGAGCGCCAACACTCGGTGAGATTGCCATGGCGTTATCGTTGAGCACGACAATGAGTTTGGTATTGAGATGCCCCACCTGGTTCAATCCCTCGAATGCCATACCACCTGTGAGCGAACCATCTCCTATGACGGCGACTACGTGAAAGTCATCTCCTGCGAGGTCTCGGGCTGCGGCGATACCCAGAGATGCCGATACTGATGTGGAAGCGTGCCCGGT
This sequence comes from Chloroflexota bacterium, assembly GCA_034189725.1. Taxonomy (GTDB): domain Bacteria; phylum Chloroflexota; class Dehalococcoidia; order SZUA-161; family SZUA-161; genus JAXHUK01. The sequence goes on from JAXHUK010000099.1 coordinate 6,327, forward strand.
GCTGAAAGCATCATGTGGGCTCTCTGTACGGTCGGGGAATCCTGATAGCCCATGATATTGACGGAGAGTGTGAAACTCCTTCCTTCGACCGGTTAAAAGTTTGTGAGCATAGCTCTGGTGTCCTACATCCCAGACAATTTTATCAGAGGGGCTATCGAATACTCGGTGCAGGGCGACAGAGAGTTCGATTGCTCCTAGACTGGAGGCGAGATGTCCCCCATTTTTCGTCACAGTAGTAACTAATTCGCCCCTGATCTCTCTTGTCAGTTGCCGCAACTCGGAGTGGGTTAGTTCCTTAAGATCAGCAGGCCCGGTTATTGTGTCTAGAATGCTCGCCACTGCACTTGTCTCCCGGATATTGAATGTAAAGAGAGCAACATTACATCATTGCTCGTATTACCTTACCCTGACACGCTAGATCCCATGCTCCGGTCGTCTTCTAAAGCTTGTATCTTCTCTAACCTGCAGGCATGCCTACCTCCCACAAACTCGGAGCACAGATAGGTGGCGACGCTCTCGCGGGCAAGGCTGCGACCTATGATTGCTTCGCCAAGACAGAGGACATTAGCATCATTATGTTCCCGAGCACGACGGGCGCTGTACGCATCATGGCATACAGCCGCTCGAATTCCCTTAACTTTGTTTGCCACAATGGACATTCCGATACCTGTAGCGCAGATTAGTATACCGTGTTTGAATTTTCCTTGCGCTACTGCCTCGGCTACAGGTCGCCCGATATCAGGATAGTCCACCGAACTGGTGTTGTAGCAACCGAAGTCCTCATAGCTGTGCCCTAGTTCAGAGAGCAGACTTATTATAGCTTGTTTCAGGTTAAACCCAGCATGATCTGAACCAATGGCAATATTCATTTGTCTCCCTCCCCGATCAGCCAGCGTCAAAATCCCCACCTTAATCCCCCTACATGAGGATTTGACTACACAGATTCTAACTCAAAATGGCACTTTCTACAACCTTCGTAGTATAGGTGTAAACATTGTCATTGCTATTGTGAATAAGACGAGAATAACTCCACCTATTCCTATGGCAAGGGGGGCGCTCAGGGATTCGGCAATGGCGGCTATCGGCAACACACCGAGGGGAAAAAGTCCTATGGTCATGGAGTATATGCTCATAACGCGTCCCCTCATTTCATCTTCCACGTTGGTTTGAAGAAGGGTGTTGTTGACTGCCATGTAGCTACTGCTTGATGCGCCTACGCCCAGTAAAAAGAATAGCGAAAGATAGTAATAATCAGAACTGGTGAATAGAATAAGAAAGGTGCCAAACAAAGTGCAGGTGCCCAGGAGAAGCCATCCCTTGTGATTGAAGTCGCTGAGTGAGGCGACCAATAATGAACCAGCAACAGCCCCGAGACCTGTTGCACCCATGAGATAGCCAAGACCAGAAGCTCCGACACCAAGGATATCGACAGCAAATATCGGCATTAGCATCTGATAGGGCATGCCGAATACAACGGGGACGAATGCCAGAGCTAACAGCGCCATAAGTATCCCGCTTTGGCGGACGTAGCGTAATCCTTCGCCAACTGAGTTCAACATCGTCATATTGGGATTCTTGTAGGGAACCTCCATAGGAGGAATGAGGAGCAGGAGAGCTGCTGAGGCGAGATAGCAGATGACTATCAGATAGTATACTCCATGAATGCCGATAACACCTACCAGGACTCCCCCCAATGCTGGTGCGACAACGCGATTCACGTTCATTGCTCCGGAGCCGAGAGCCACGGCATTCATTATTTGGTGCCGTTCAACAAGCTGGGGAATGATGGCCTGACGACCAGGTAGTGTGAATGCGAGAATGAGGCCATTGACCACTGAAGCGGCGACGAGATGCCATAAAACTATCACTCCTATTGAGATCAGCACTGCGATCACCAATGTTGTTACTGCTGAGAGGGCTTGAGTGATGATCAGGAGCTTTCGTTTATCCATGCGGTCGACGATAGCTCCACCATACAGGGAGAACAGTAGTATGGGGATGCCAAAGCCGGCGCTTACCCACCCCAGAGCAATGGCAGAGTCGGTCATATCGTATACTAGCCAGCCTCGTACTACCACCTGCATTTGCATGGCGGCAAACGATGCGAGAAGACTGATCCAATACCAGCGGTAATTGGGATTCTCAAGCGAACTGAATGTTCCACCTAAACCGTTGTTTATTCTCATTAGCCTGTACTTGGTATCTCACTGAGTGGATGTCATTTCTGTTGTGTTTAGGGGAAAAGCAGGGTCGTTGGATGATGATTGTTGTGCTAGCAGTTCTTCCTCTTCCCCCTCAACCTTCTTTACCCTGTTTCAGCGATCTTCGAGTCGAGTGCTGCCGGAAACGAACTACAGATACTGACGATCTCTTCTAAAGATATAGCACCTTCTCTGATTATCGTAGGAATGTCGCCGCTAACATCTATAACGGTGGACTCAATAGTGCCCGGGCATCTGCCGCCATCGACAATACTATCGATCTCTTCACCCAATTGATCACGAACTTCATCAGCGGTGATTGCGCTTGGCATTCCTGAGATATTGGCACTTGTTCCAATAAGGGGCTTGCCGAGCCCTCGAATGAGTGCGATGGCGATAGGATTGTTGGGGATGCGTACCGCAATGGTATCGCTGCCAGCAGTCAGGGTATTTGGAATCCAGGGGCTTTTTTGCAGCACGAGCGTTAGTCCACCGGGGAGGAAATGCTCTGCCAGTTGCCAGGCTATTTCGGGTACTTTGCTGGCAACATTCGTTAAGTCAGATACATCCGCGAGCAACAGGGGGAGTCGGAGGTTCTTGGGACGGTTCTTGATTGTGAAAATTCTCTCAACTGCCTGCTCGTTGTACGGATCGGCGCCGAGGCCATAAACAGTATCTGTAGGAAACGCAATTACCCCTCCACGCTTGAGTATTTCAATGGCGAGTTGTAGTTGGTGTTCGATGGAGTCTCGATTTAGCACGGTTGGTAATCTATAATAACAATTATGGTTGCGATCAGCTAGCGGGATCCAGTTGTCAGGGGGCAGCAGACAGGGAGTAAGGAAACTCAAAAGGTCGACCTTTTAAATCAAAAAGCTGACCACTGATCGCCGAAGGCTGATAATTACATGCTTGACTACAGTATATCACAGTGGTAATCTTTGGTCGAGGTAAGGAGGAAATTAGTGGCAACAGGCAAGAACAAACAGGGTAGCCATCGAGTAGCTGTCAGTAGTGATGTCGAGGTCTCAACGTATCTGGAGATAGCCAAGGGACGAAAACGAGAGCAGCCATTAACGGAGAATGAAGAGCAATTCAGGGCTGAGCGAGAGGTGGTGGTGATTATCGATTTTGGCTCTCAGTATAGCTGGCTTATCGCCCGCCGTGTGAGAGAATGCCATGTGTATTGCGAGGTGTTACCCTACGACGCACCTTGGGAGAAGATAGCACTCCTGCAACCAAAGGGTTTTATTCTCTCAGGTGGTCCTGCCAGTGTCTATGAAAAGGGAGCGCCTCAAGCGCAACCCTATATTTACGAAAGCAATCTTCCTGTGCTGGGTATATGCTACGGCATGCAGGTTATAGTCCATCAACTTGGGGGCAGAGTGGCTCCGGGGTTGAAGCACGAGTATGGGTTGGCCATTCTCCGGCATGATTCTGCTACCAACGCTCTCTTTGCAGGTCTGCCCGCCGAGATGCCGGTATGGATGAGCCATGGAGACCGTATTGAGGAAATGCCCCCTGGATTTACAGTTCTGGCGAGTACTGATAACTCTCCTGTTGCTGCAATGGGTAATGATGAGGGAATAATCGGCCTGCAGTTTCACCCTGAGGTAGCCCATACACCCCAGGGGAAGGATATTCTGCGTAATTTCCTCTACAATATCTGTGGTTGTAGCGGTAATTGGACACCGAGCAGCTTTGTTGCCGACAGCATAGAACGGATACGGGAGCAGGTTGGTGGGGGCAGGGTGATATGTGCCCTATCCGGAGGGGTCGACTCGGCGGTAGTGGCCACCCTGGTTCATCGCGCTATTGGTGACCAGTTGACCTGTATTTTCGTCAATACCGGGTTGCTGCGCTGGGAGGAAGTAGAGCGCACTATCAATACGTTCCAGAAGAATATGAAGATGAACTTCATCTATATAGATGCCAGTGAGAGGTTTTTGGAAAAGCTCCAGGGAGTGATCGACCCTGAGGAGAAACGTCATATAATCGGCGAGGAGTTCATCAGAGTCTTTGAGGAGGAAGCAGCCAAAATCGGGCAAGTAGACTTCCTGGCTCAGGGCACATTGTATCCCGACGTTATTGAGAGCGCATTCGCGGGGAGCCAGGTGACGGCGACTATTAAGACCCATCACAACGTAGGGGGGTTGCCCAGCGTTATGAATCTTTCCCTGGTCGAACCTCTGCGCTATTTGTTCAAAGACGAGGTGCGTGAGGTGGGGCTGGCGCTGGGGTTGCACGAAGATATGGTCTATCGTCAACCGTTCCCGGGGCCGGGACTTGCGATTCGCATCATTGGCGAGGTGACCAAGGAGCGCTTGGAGATTGTACGCGCTGCTGACTGGATTGTGATGAACGAGATTAAAAAAGCCAATCTCTACCGCCAGTTGTGGCAGAGCTTCGCAGTGCTCACACCTGTGAGGAGCGTGGGCGTGATGGGTGATTACAGGACGTACGGCTATATGGTGGCGATACGAGCGGTAACCTCGGAGGACGCGATGACGGCTGACTGGGCGCGGCTTCCCTATGACCTCCTGGCACGGATATCCAACCGTATAGTCAACGAAGCGCCTGAGGTCAACCGCGTAGTCTACGATATATCCTCGAAACCACCGGCGACGATTGAGTGGGAATGAGTTTTGTGAGGTTGCTGCCATATATGTATATCTGAGAGCTGGGGGATAGGCTAAAAAAATCCTCCAGGAAGTGAATATTAAAAATTCCGATTAGTATCTTTCGGCAGGTGACGGGAACAAAGGTAGTGCAACATGGCTGTTCGTTTTCATCCACATGCAAAAGGGCGCATGGAAGATCGAGGTGCTACTGAAAATGAAGTGATTGCGGCAGTGGAACAAGGTGAAACTTTCTCAGCAAAGTTCGGACGCACTGGCTTTCGGCGCAACTTCCCATTTCAGGATGAATGGCGTGGCAAACGTGACTATCATACCAAGCAAATAGAGGTTTTTGCCGTCCAGGAAGGTAATGACTGGTTAGTGTTGACAGTTATCACTCGTTATTTTTAGGAAAGGGGAGGTACCATGAGATTTACTTATGATCCCCGCTATAATATTGCTTACATTTGCTTTCGAGAGAATAGGGCTGAAGTAGAAACAATTCGAGTAAGCGATGAATTGAATGTGGACTTGGCACCCGACGGCGTAATATACGGAATTGAATTGCTGAACGCTAATGAACAATTGAGGCGTGAAGATGTGGGGCGGCTTTTGGTCATCAACGAAGCGACCGGTGAACGGATCGAATTACCGTTAGCGCTTGCTCCAAATGAATAGGGTGATAACAGCGGGGGACTTTGGGGCTTCGCTCAATTTGCTACGGCGACTGCGTAAAGTCCAAGAGCTTTGCTGCAAAATGCTTATAGCTTCGTTTTATCCGATCTCTGAAGGAAAAAGGAGAATTGACTGTTGAATATACTGGTCATTGGTAATGGGGCGCGTGAGCACACCCTGGTCTGGAAGCTACTCCAGAGCAGGAGGGTGTCATCTGTCTATGTTGCCCCTGGTAATGCGGGCACAGCGCAAATCGCGAGAAACCTGGATATATCTCCAACCGACCTGGATGCTTTATGCCAGGCAGCGAAGGACAACAAAATCGATCTGGTAGTGGTCGGTCCCGAAGCGCCTCTGGCTGCGGGTATAGTCGATATGCTCCAGGGATTGGGCATACCTGCCTTCGGCTCAAGCAGGGACGGGGCGCTTATCGAGTCGAGCAAGGTCTTTGCCAAGAATCTGATGCACAAGTATGGTATTCCCTGTGCCAGGGACGCCGTATTCTCTTCTTTTGACGGGGCGCGCGACTATGTGAAAAAACAGCAAGCGCCTCTGGTAATCAAGGCCGATGGATTAGCAGCAGGAAAGGGAGCGATAGTTGCTCAGTCCATTGATGAGGCATTGAATGCGCTTTCCGATATCATGGAGAAGCGGGTTTTTGGAGATGCCGGCAACCTGGTGCTGGTCGAGGAATGCCTCGTGGGACAGGAGACCAGCCTGCTGGCGTTCACCGATGGCAAGATTGTTGTCCCCATGGTGCCTGCTCGTGATTACAAAAGGGCATTCGATGGGGACCTTGGCCTAAATACGGGTGGCATGGGGGCCTATAGTCCGTTGAGGTTCTTCGACCGAGAATTGAGGGACAAGGTGGTCAAGACCGTTATGGAACCTGTGATACAGGCTATGGCTCAGGAGGGAAAGCCGTATAAAGGTGTACTCTACGCAGGGCTGATGCTTACTGAGGAGGGTCCCAAGGTGTTGGAATTCAACGCTCGATTCGGTGACCCTGAGACCCAGGTGCAACTCCCTCTTCTCAAGAGCGACCTGGTGGATATTATGCTGGCAACAATCGATGGCACATTAGATAAAACACAGATTGAGTGGAGCGATGATGCGTGTGTAGGTGTCGTGATGGCCTCGGGTGGGTATCCCGGCGATTATAAGTCGGGCTTGCCTATTACGGGTCTGGAGCGAGTGGAGCCTGGCATTCTGCTCTTTCACGCTGGCACCAGAATGAATGGAGACGAGATATGCACCGCCGGGGGCAGGGTGCTCACCGCTGTAGCAACGGGCAGGACGGTTACCGAGGCACGGGACAAGGTATACCGTAATGTGCCACATATTCATTTTACAGGTTGCCATTACAGGAATGATATTGCAATAGGGGAGGCATAGTTATGCCATTAGTCGGTATAGTCATGGGGAGCAAATCGGATGCTGGTCTGATGCAGGCGGCGCTGGATGTGCTGGATCAACTCGGTATAGAGTATGAAGTCTCGGTGATCTCAGCTCATCGCACGCCGGAGAAAGCACGCCAGTATGGACTGGGCGCTCGAGAGCGTGGTCTGGAGGTCATCATTGCGGGCGCGGGTGCAGCAGCGCACCTGCCCGGTGTTCTCGCGAGCTGGACGACCATTCCGATCATCGGGGTGCCGATACCGGGTAGCGACCTGAAGGGGGTCGATGCACTGCTCTCCATTGTTCAAATGCCACCGGGAATACCGGTGGCCTGTGTTGCCGTCGGATCTGCTGGCGCAAAGAACGCCGCGTACCTTGCTGCGGAGATTCTGGGGCTAAAACATGATAAAATACGAGAGGCATACGAAGAATACCGGCGAGGGCTGGCCGAAGGCTCGTAGGATGTCGACTAGTTCTGATGTAATATTGCCATAGAGCCTTTGTTGAGAGCTTGAAGCTGATGATTCAACGCTATGAAAGCTATCGAGGAAGGAACGATTAATGATTGAACGTTATTCAAGACCGGAGATGAAAAAGGTCTGGTCGGATGAGAACAAATTCGACAAATGGCTCCAGGTAGAGGTTGCCGTTTGCGAGGCATGGGCTGAACGGGGCGTAATCCCCAAAGAGGCAATCCCCGAGATAAAGAGGGCATGCTGTGACCTGAAGCGTATGGATGAGATTCTCAAGGAAACCCATCACGATGTGACCGCATTCTTGAGGGCGGTTTCCGAGAGCATTGGCGAAGAGAGTCGCTTTATCCATCTTGGTTTGACATCATCCGATATTATTGACACCGCGCTTGCTTTGCAGTTGGTTGAGGCGTCAGATATCCTGGCTAAGGGCATTGCTGAGTTCACAGCTCTAGTCGAGCAACAGGCCAGGAAACACAAGCACACAATCATGATGGGGCGCACCCATGGTGTCCACGCTGAGCCGACGACGTTTGGGCTTAAGCTTGCCCTGTGGGTCCAGGAGATGAAGCGGAATGCCCAGAGGTTCGACGAGGCGAGGAAAGCTATAGCGGTAGGTAAAATCTCAGGCGCGGTGGGGACACATGCCACGGTACCGCCAGAGGTTGAGTCGATTGCCTGCGCCAAACTCGGGCTGGAGGCGGCGTTGGTGTCGAGCCAGATTGTTCAGCGCGATCGCCATGCGCAGTTCGTCACAACGCTGGCTATTCTGGCCAGCTCTCTGGAAAAGTTCGCTACCGAGATTCGAGGGCTCCAGCGTACCGAGGTCTTGGAGGCTGAGGAGCCATTCGAGGAGGGGCAGACCGGCTCATCGGCGATGCCGCACAAGCGAAATCCTGAGCTTTGCGAGCGCGTTTGTGGATTGGCCAGGCTCGTTCGCGGACACGCTCTCACCTCAATGGAGAACATTACTTTGTGGCACGAACGTGACATCTCGCATTCTTCCAACGAGCGCATTATTCTCCCCGACTCCTGTCTGGTTCTGGACTACGTCCTCAGCATTTTTAGCTATGTGGTGAAGGGACTGCAAGTATACCCCGAACGGATGAAGGAGAACCTTGAGTTGACCAAGGGGCTTATTTTCTCACAGCGGGTGATGTTGACGTTCATCGAGAAGGGAATGTCACGGGAGCAGGCGTACAAGATAGTGCAGCGTAACGCGATGAAGTCGTGGAAGGAGAGGGTGAGTTTCCTCGGTTTGCTTCAGAG
>JAXHUK010000099.1:15060-26024 GCA_034189725.1 Chloroflexota bacterium
ACGTTGATGAAACGTTCGAGCGGGTGGGGCTAGGGTAACAACAAGTGGGTTTTGGGGAAGATGAGAACGCTGCTCACTGTTTTCGTCCTGCTTCTGGACGATATTGCCATAGTGCTGATCGTATTTTTTATCGTCTGGAAGCTGGAGTTGAGCCTGCCGCTGTGGGCGATTATCGCTCTGATAGTGGGGTTGGTGGCGCTTTCTGCGATAGCATACAGAATCGTTGCCCCGGTGCTGAACAAAAGGTCAGTAACCGGTGCGGAAGCTATGATTGGCCTGGAGGGTAGGGTGGTAACACCCCTGGCCCCGGAGGGCACCATTAAGGTCTGTGGGGAGCTTTGGCAGGCCTTGGCAACCGATGCTGCCATAGATGCTGATGAGGAGGTTTTGGTGATGGGGATGGAGGGGTTGAAGCTCCTGGTAAGGCGCAAGTGATAAAACAGGCTCGGTCTCCGCATTGCGGGGATGCGGAATCGAGTGGATTTGGTTGGGATAAGGGCTAGCGATGAGAAAACTCCTCTCGATAACAGACTCGGAAGAGTTTTGGAAAGTCTTCAGTGAGGAACGTGAGGTGAGGAGAAAACAGCTACGGAATTTGCCCTTTGCTAAGAAGATCGAGATCGTGGAGAAAATGCGAGCCGCCCAACTGAAGAAAGACAATTAGGGCGATTCATGAATCGCCCCTACCGCGGCGTGTGGAGGTTTTTGGGCGGTTAGGGCTGATGTGGAGGAGAGTAAAGAAAGGGAGAAAATAATGATCAAGCATCTCAAATAGAGCTTACTCTTGGCTTGAAGCTCCTTTGATTTTGTAAGCAGGAGGTTAACTATGAGCAGCAGAACACCTTTCCAGTGGTATGTGGGTGCAGGATTGGCTGTAAGACTTCCTTATCGTAAGAAAGGGCTCATATTCGGCTCTAAGGTTTGCGAGTGGCCAGCCGTGGTGCCTATGGCAGCAGCGGGATTTTTCGTAGGTTGTTCCTTGAGCCTAGCCGACAAGTCGGCTGCTGAAGAAATCTTGATGGAGGCAAGTAAACCTCAGCACTGGAGGACCACATTCAGCGATATTATACAAGACTTAGAGATCAGGAAACAGGGTGTCGATGTAGCCATGGCGACCTTTGATAGCATCTTTCCAGAGTTTGCTCTCAATAAGCACAACCGTGAAATACTAACCGAAGATGAATGCGTGATCTCAATTGGGCAAAGGGTATTGTTAGGGCTGATGTTCGGGGTTTTATTCCCAGAGATGGCGTTATCTATATTGGAGGCATGGGTAAGTCAAGAACAGAAATGGAACGATCTTGGTGTTGGTGGCTTGCGGGTTGATGCCTCCCCGTTGCTAGTAACTGTTGAAGAGTCATGTAGACAGGCGCAGCTAATGTATGAAGGGTGGCTGAGTGAGTGAGAAATCGGGCTGGGGAAGATGGAGGGGGTAATAGCATTCAGATGGCTAAACTGGACGAATTTGGAAGGAGGGCAATAAATACCATCTATCAGAAAGATCAAGGGGGTATTGAGAGTGAAAAGGTTTTTGCTCATTCTGCTAATAATCATATCACTCCTCGTCTTAAGTGTTTCTTGCGGTACTGACCAGCCTGTGTATTCGAAAGAACTAGCTATAACGATAGTAAAAGCAAAAATCCAATCACAGTGGCAGTATCCAGAGTGGGATGCTCGTTATATTGGCGATGGTAAATGGCTTGTTTGGTCTGAAACAATTCTTACATCCCCTCGCAAAACTTACTTTTGGCACCTTTGGGAAGGTTCGGACAAGGTTGAGCCTTATTCACCATAAAGGTCAGGGGTTGTGCTATGACTAACGCTTGGTCTGTAGCTGGATTAGCACAAAGACGCAGGCTGAGAATGAAGTATTCATTATCATAACCGCCTACCAGCCGGATCCAGCGCGGTGGGTTGATTATGGGAGGAGAAAATGAAGTGTGTTATCTGCAACAGCCCCGATATTGAGAAAAAGGTAGTCGAGGAGGAAATCCATCTTGGGCAGGATGTGGTTTTGGTTCCTGTCGAAGTGTTGGTCTGCTTGAGATGTGGAGAAAGGTATTATGACCGAAGGACGATGAAGTTTTTGGAGGAAATGGAGGATAAGATAGTTGCCAGGCAGATTACACTCCACCCTGTGGGGCAAGTTTTGAAAGCGGTAAACTGAATTTACGTTGTAATCATGTGCCTTATATCAGCATTGGAAGGGGGATCATGGAACTAGTACTTGAGACCAATTTGCCGAATATTTACTATCGAGGAAAGGTGCGTGACACCTATGAGCTGGGGAGTGACCGTTTTCTTCTCATAGTGACCGATCGTGTCTCCGCCTTCGACTCTGTTCTGCCAACAGGCATTCCCGATAAAGGGATTGTCCTCAACCAGCTCTCGGCGTTCTGGTTCGAGCAGACAGCTCATATTGTGCCCAATCACGTAATCGAGGTGGTCAACGACATAAGCACTCTCAGTTCACAGCATTCATTTCCGCCGTATGTCGCCCGGCGCTCAATGGTTGTGCGCAAGGCTGAACGTATCGATGTCGAATGCGTGGTTCGAGGGTACATTTCAGGATCGGCATGGGACGAGTATCAGAAAAGCGGCTCTATCTGTGGGATAACACTGCCTGAAGGTCTCAAGGAATCAGATCAGCTTAGCGAACCCATTTTCACGCCGACGACAAAGGAAGACACAGGTCATGACCTGCCGATCTCCATTGAGCAGATGAAAGACATGGTGGGTGGAGCTCTGACCGAGGAGATCAAAGAGAAGAGCCTTGCTGTTTACGAATATGCTGCACGGTATGCTCGCAGTCGGGGCATCATCATTGCAGACACCAAGATGGAGTTTGGCATGGTGGATGGTAAGCTCATCTTGATCGATGAGTTGCTCACTCCGGACTCCAGCCGGTTCTGGGACATGGAGACCTATTCTCCAGGTAAGCCGCAACCGAGCTTCGATAAGCAACCTTTGCGGGACTGGCTCGTTGATTCCGGATGGAATAAGGAGCCGCCTGCTCCGGAGCTTCCTCCAGAGATCGTTGAGGATACTGCAGGGAGATACAGGGAAGCCTATCGCAGACTTACGGGAAAGGAAGTGTAGATGTACCTAGCCAAGATATATGTCACGCTCAAGCCAACTGTGAATGATCCTCAGGGATTGACAGTGATGGGTGGATTACATACCCTGGGCTTCGAGAAAGTTCGAAGCGTGCGGGTGGGGAAGTACATGGAAGTCCGAATCGAGGAGACGGAGCGCTCGAAGGTCGAACAGCAGGTGGGAGAGATGTGCCACAAGCTTCTGTCCAATCCCGTGATAGAGGACTTCAGTTTTGAACTTGAGGAGCTTTCTGGCTGATGTTGCCAGAAAGCTCACTACAATAGCTACCAGCTTTGTATTTCCTCGATCTGGTATTTGAGTATCCCTGCTGGTGCATTGACTTCAATTATAGTACCAACTGCCTGGTTTACGAGAGCTACTCCTGTCGGGGAAGCAATGGAGAGCTTACCCTGTGCAGGATTGGCCTCACTGGGACTAACCAAGAGATAGCAGGATTGCTCATTCGAACTGAGCTCACGCAGGCTTACGGTGCAACCAATACCTATAGTTAGCGAGGCTTCCTCTTTATTACTTTGTTCTTCAATAATAACTGCTCGCTGCAACGTTGCTTCCAGTTCCCGGATCTGCGCCTCAATTTGTCCTTGACGCTCTCTAGCTGCCTCAAGGGGCGCGTTCTCTCGGAAATCCTTGTCTGCTGCAGCGTGACGAATTTGCTCAGTGATTAGGGGACGTTCGCTCTTGAGCGCTGCCAGTTCGACCTGCATGGCAGCGTGGCCCTCCGCGGTGAGGGTTATTGTGGTAACTTCATGGGTTGCTCCCTTTGTCTGTTTGCCCTGTTTCGCTTTGCTCACTCTGAGGTGAGGGGCGAGGCTGGTCTCAATGAGCTTCTTTTTTTTGGCGAAGGAAAGGAAGCTTCTTACAGGCTCAAGCTTCTTCACCGGGTCGGTGACGAAGGAACTAATATTCTCACCGTAATCACTGATTTCCTTGGCATTAAGCTCGGATATTGAGCGATCGCCTCCATACCACCGTATAAACTTGCCTAGTTCCTGTTGGCTCACCTGCTTTTGATCAGGTGGCAGGGTTGCAAGAAATGTGGTTATTGCTTCCGACAAGGTCATGTTCCGTTGTTCTACCATCTAGTTCCGATACCTCTCCATACTGTTTCTCTGATAGCTCATTTTACGCCTAGCTCGGGATATTGTCAATTGAACATTTGTGCGATGGTGCCTGACGGCAGGTTCTTTAACAACGAAACACGAAGGATAGTTCTTGGGTAACGAGTTGCTAGGGGATGGTATATGACGGACTTAAAATCCGCAGGTTTTTGTGAATTACCCTGGTGCCGAGGGAGGGATTCGAACCCTCACGAGCCGAAGCCCAACGGATTTTAAGTCCGTCGCGTCTGCCATTCCGCCACCTCGGCATTTGAAGAACTGTATGTATTGTGTGTTTAGTAGCGGTAGGGGCAGTTCTTGCCACAGCTTAGTGTAGCAGTGTGATGGAGTTCAGTCAACGTTTTTACGGGTAGCTGCCCCCCTTTTTTTATGTATTATGTATTGTTGTTGCGAAGTATAAGCTAGAGCAGTGCTGGATGTCTTTTCCCCCATGATCGATATGTTATGATATACGTTGAAATCGATAGCCGTTTTGTAACGCGGATGGTCGAATCCTTTCGGTGAAGCAGGGAGTCTGGATTATATTGATGTACGGGGATATGCGGTTTCAATCTCTGAGGCAGTTGTTTGCTATAGCGAGGGTAGTCAGGAGAGAAGAAGGGCTTTTCAAAGCGTTCTGGTACGTATTGAATCAGAATGCAAGGAGCCTGGGGCGGTTTGTTTATAATTCCTATTCGATTCTCTATGCTAGAGTATTCAATAAACCACTGATTTATACCGTGGGTGATAGTCATGTGAAGGCTTTCAGGTGGAACAGGTTGTTTATTGTACGTCATCTGGGGGCAGCAACGGCACATAATCTGGGTAAAGAACACAGCAAAACCGGTGCTAACAGAAAGCTAATTGACATAATGAGTCGTGTTGATCGCAAAGCTGTCGTACTGCTCTCCTTTGGTGAGATCGATTGCAGAATACACATCTACCATCAATACAAGAAACGGGGCGAAGTAACGCCGATACGAGAGCTCATTGACGACACGATACTGAATTATGGAAATGTGTTGCAGAAGCTACGTGACCTGGGTGTTAACTTTGTCGTTTATGGAGTGCCCCCGGCTACCAGAGTGAGAAACGAATACCGTTATCCGTTTTATGCTACTCCAGAAATGCATAGCCAGATAAGCAGGATGTTCAATGACAGACTGAAGGGATTTTGCGAGGAGAAAGGCTATCGGTACATCGATGTTCATTCACGGTTTTCTGATGACGATGGTTTTATGCTGAAAGAATACGCTGCCGATGAGATCCATCTTAATGGCAAGGCTGTGGATTTCGTGCGAAGTGAACTGCACGAGAAGTTAGGGATCAGGATATGATAGTCTCTTTACGTACAGAGCGTAACGAGTGACGTGAAGCAATGTGGTGATTGGCGATGACAAATAATAATGGAGGCGACGACCGGATTCGAACCGGTGAATAGAGGTTTTGCAGACCCCCGCCTTGCCACTTGGCTACGTCGCCTTGGAGCGGAAGAGGGGATTCGAACCCCCGACCTCCTCCTTGGCAAGGAGGCATTCTACCGCTGAACTACTTCCGCTCTCTCAACTTTCAGAAGGCGTAGCCTGATACGATTTCTAAAAGCCTGTATATTATTCTAGCTTGTGATGCGCCACAATACAAGTGTAAAAAAGTGTGCCGAGGAGGAGATTTGAACTCCTACGGGCTTACGCCCACCACCCCCTCAAGATGGCGTGTCTACCGATTCCACCACCTCGGCATGGCAGGGGTGGCAGGATTCGAACCCACGACCAACGGTTTTGGAGACCGCCGCTCTTCCAGGCTGAGCTACACCCCTTCTCTTATTTAATTACCAGGAACATTATAGATAAATTTGTGAAAAAGTTCAATCTGTTGACATCCTATTTTGTGGTTGGTACGAGTAAAAATGCAGTCGGATTCCAAATTCGCAATTATCCAGCACGGCGCCACTCGTCAGCCGAGCAGGGATAGCAAGACGATGACGTTGAAAAGGGTGCCAGGGTAGTGTGAGCTAAGGAGTGTTAGTATAATTTCATAGTGCTCTCCTCAGTGCCCCATCAGGTTTTGCGGAAAGGGCTGTATGTTAGCTCAAAAGCTTTTCTAAAACCTTGCTGTCCGCTCCGAAATAGACCTGATCACCGATGCGGACCACTGGACGGCGAACAAGTCGGGGCTCCTGCACCATTAAATCGATGAATTCGTCATTGCTTAGCTTTGACGGATCTAGCCCCATGCTCTTGACACTTGGGCTGCGGGGATTAAACATCTCGCTAGCCGGCTTCTCCTGGAGCAGATTCACTATCTCTTCACGGCTGAAACCATCCTTGAAGAAATCACGTTCATTGAACTCTATGTTCCGCTGCGAAAGAAACTCTTTCGTTTTCCGGCAGGTATTTCACTTTACCCAGCAATAGAAGTCGATCTTGTTAGCCATTTTCCGCCTCCTTCTGAAAAGTATGTGCTTACCATGTGGCCTGGTAGTATGTAATAATATCATATTATGAGATAATGGTTACAAACAGGGAGAATTCTGGCCAGTGAAATTCGCTACTGCTTCCGAAGCTGTACAATTCAATGGACAATAACGACCAACTATTGGGACAAATAAAAAGACTGTTTGCTTCTCAGCGCTTCGCTGTGCTGGCAACCCAGTTCGAAGGCCAGCCCTATAGCAATCTGGTGGCCTTTGCCGAATCCGATGACCTGAAGAGCCTGTTATTTGTCACTGGCAGAGGCACCCGCAAATACTCGAACACCCTGGCAAGTAAAAAGGTCGCTGTTCTGATTGATAACAGAACGAATCAGGTCGTAGACCTTGCTTCTGCAATAGCCGTTACAGCTCTGGGTACTATCGAGGAAATCGATACGGATGCCGAACATTCTTTGTCAGGGGTATATCTTTCCAAGCATCCCCAACTCAAAGATTTTCTCTATAATCCATCAAATGCGCTTTTGAAAATTACCGTGACCGATTATGTTGTAGCCACTTTCGGGAGTGTAGGTCGTTTGTCTGTCGGGGAAATGCAATAGCTCTCCTCGCGATACGAATAGTGTACTGAAAACAGAGATCACAGTATCAGGAGGCATAAATGGGACAACTGGTGCGATTAGCTGATGTCAATGACCTGACCGAAGGAACGATGAAGAAGTATCAGCTTCAAGGTGAAGAGATTCTGGTAGCCCGGATTGAAGGCAGGTATTATGCTGCCCAGAACAAATGCCCTCATCTTGGAGGAGACCTCTCCGGGGGTAAATTGGAAGGAAGTATCGTAACCTGTCCGCGACACGGCTCTCAGTTCAATGTGACTGATGGCAGTGTTGTCCGATGGCTCAAGGGAACGGGATTGTTCTCATCCATTGGTAAGACGCTCAAATCGCCACGGAATCTGATTACCTATACTATAAAAATTGAAGGTCAGGACATCATGGTGGAAATCTGAGTATATTTGAGTGAAAACAGGCTGAGTCATGCTACCAATTCTAGGACTCTTGAACTTTACAGGCACATCCTCCGCGGTTCAGGTCAGGTTAGTAACGACTCACTCCCCTATCAGTGGCAAGACGTTTTCAACGTTGAAGAAGACCACGTATCGCTTGTGGAGGTCGTACTGTGAGTAGTCACATTTCCTGCAGATTTCACTCACGAGCTGTTCGTTCTGTTCTTCTTTAATCTTTTTCAGATACAGGCGTTTCCCTGTATAGCCTCCACCTGCCTCCATAAAAAGGTAGGCTGCATATGGATTCGATTGTACGTTTTCATGAGATAATCGCTCGGCCATGATGAACACCGCCGTGGTATCATTCGTGAAGTACGGCCGGGCATATACAGCCGCATTTACCTTTCCATCGGCGTCCGCTGTTGCCAGGACGCCGTGGCCCTTCGTCTGGTCAAAATACTCACCGAGATTCATTTTGTGCCTCCTCTGAAAGATTAAGGGTGTGTTCTTATCTATTCTATGTAATCCTATCTATCTCCTGAGCATAGCTCCTTGATTCAATTTAGCCGTCCATCTAGCTCCATCTCGATCGTTATGCTGATTGCCTGTTATTCTAAGAACTTTATCGCCTCGCGTCAGCGATTTTTGTCACAGTACTGAATAGCGATACTTCCAGCTTGATTCTTCAAATGGAATACAACTAAATGAGTCCTTGAGCCCACCAGAATCCAAGGCCGAAGATAACGTGTAGACCAAGTTGCTCTGCCCAAACCAGCCCACTTATTTTCTTACCCATGACACTCTGTCCTGCAACCGGCAAAGCCACAAAGAGCATAGCGATCCAGAGCACGAATACATAGATACCAATAGCCAGTATCAACTTCGCATCAAATCCGAAAAACTTTGCCAGGACAACATAGATTATTCCGAAGATAGCGCTGGTGACCAAATGGATGACAATGCCCAGACTGTAGATACTTACAATGCTCTCTGCTCTCTTCATCAAGCTTAAAGCAAAAGAACCATCGACGATTACCAGGTTTGCCTTGAGAAGCTTAAGACGGTAGCCGATTTCGTTAGCAATACCCATGAAGATACCGGCTATGAGCCCCGCCACAAGACCTTCGACCAGCCACATAATAGTCACCTCCTTTATCTATAGTCTTCCGACTCGGATTACTTCATGATTAGCCTTTTTGGCGGCATGTAGATATAGAAATAGGCATCGGGAACGAGAAGGACACTCTCAGGTTGTTCTATAGCTGTTACATCGAGTAGTTTGAGGAACCTCAACAATGGAAAATGTATATGTTTTAGTTGTCCACTGTGAGGTCGCACCTCAGGGTGCCAAATTTTAAAGCTTCTTGCCTTTCCTTTTTGACCAAAGAACCCCATCAAAGGTCGCACGAGGTAGCTAATCGCTTCATCCGCATCCCCGAAATGAGCGATTTGTATCGGGTGGTCTGGTGTCCCCTCGGCCATGATAGAAAAAGGTTGGTCCCATACCCCCTGTACTTTGTAAGACCTGTAGTTCCCATCCTGATCAGTGATCATCTCCAGTTCAGCACTAATGTGCTGCCAGGGTATGCCAACACTGCGTGTCAGGAGCGAAATAGCCGATGATGTTACGCCACTTTGAAGGAAAAATACTGCCTGTTGACCTGAGTGTGGATCAATAACATACGTACGGATGTTGACCTGGTTATAGGTGAACTTGGGAAAAGGTAGCGAGCTTAGCCTCACCCCGGTACTTTGCAGGATTACCACAGAGATAAAAACGTTATCGTTATCGACAACAGCGAGTGGCAATCCTCTGGGTACCAGTTCGCGCACACGTGATTGGGGCACAAGATATGAGATGTAGATCACATGACGTAGTGACATCTCTATCCGCATGAGCCTTCTGACAAAACTCATCTGTGTACCCATTGTGGTACTCGTTCGATAGTAAGCGTAGTGTATAATATCGGAGAAGAAAAAACAATAGAAAACAATAGTTAACATAACCTTTTAGTAATTCGAAGCAGGAGATGTGCCGCTTTCAGTAAGGCGTAGTAGTGAACCCGCCATCTCATTTCCAGCCAGTTTGCACGTCTTCTGAAATCGAGACTATAATGAAAGATACAGGATTCACCACATGGTGAGTTCGGCCGTAATCATTTTGGTCATTCACATGGGGCAAAAATCAGGCGTATGGCTAAAGTTAAGGCCAAGCCTCACACAACACTGATTACGATCTGCCGGTGATTCGAGATGAAAGAGCATATACTCGAAACACAGATGGAAATCCCACTGAAACTCGTTGAAGTATTTCCCTTCTTCTGTGATATAGAGAACCTGGAGAGAATTACACCGCCGGAACTTCACTTTGAGATCATCACGCCGCGGCCGATCGAGATTACTCTAGGTGCTGTTGTTGATTACAGGCTTCAGCTTTATGTGATACCGTTTCGATGGCAGTCTGAGATAACTGTATGGCGACCTCCACACGAGTTTGTCGATGAGCAAATCCATGGCCCCTATAAGCTCTGGATGCACAGGCACCTGTTCTACGAAGAGAATGGGAATACCATTATCGAGGATAAGGTTCGCTACCAATTGCCGCTATGGCCCTTGGGAGAAGTTGCCCATCCCCTAGTCAGGCTGCAGCTCAAGCATATATTTGAATACAGACAACGAGCGACACGGGATGCCCTGCTCGGAAAGAGATAATGAATATACTCATTACGGGCTCAAGCGGTCTGATCGGTACATCCCTGGTTCGGTCTCTAAAAACGTCAGGGAATACCATTCTGTCGTTGTCAAGACAACCCGGAAAGGATGGCTTCAAATGGGATCCTACCAAGGGTGAAATAGATCTGCCTTCCAATGTCAACATTGATGCTGTGGTTCATCTGGCAGGTGAGAATATTGCCCAAGGTCGATGGAGTAAGAAGCTAAAGGAATCAATTCTCGATAGCCGGGTTAAAGGGACTCGACTGCTCGTCGATACGATTATCAGGCTCCAGTCTCCGCCGAGAGCGCTAGTATCAGCTTCCGGTATTGGCATTTACGGGGACAGGCATGATGTACTTCTTGATGAGGATAGCCAGCCGGGTAAAGGTTTTTTAGCAGAAGTAGCCCGTGAGTGGGAGGCGTGCACCGGTTTAGCTGCAGAGTCAGGCATCCGGGTTGCTAATCTCCGTATAGGGTTGGTAATGAGCAAAGAAGGGGGTGTGCTAAAGAGATTACTGCCACTATTTAAGTATGGTTTTGGTGTTGTCTTAGGCTCCGGAAATCAGTATATGAGCTGGGTAGCGATTGATGATGTTGT